>JBATNB010000266.1:0-2104 GCA_049290135.1 Rhizobiaceae bacterium | reverse complement strand
CAACCATTTCGTCTTCGGTGGGGCCACCGCCCTCGACTCGCCATTCCTCCGCCGCCCTGACCTGTTGCGCAGCCTGCCCGTCGGGGCGAACCGGGGCATCCGCGTCATGCCGACGGCAGCCGGTAGTCGCGGAACTGGTCGCGCAGCGTGGTCTTCTGGATCTTGCCCGTCGCCGTGTGCGGGATGGCGTCGACAAAGGCGATGTCGTCGGGCATCCACCATTTCGCGACCTTGCCGTCCATGAACGCCAGAAGCTCGTCCTTGGTCACCGAGCGCCCGGGTTTGCGCACAACCACGAGGAGCGGACGCTCGTCCCATTTGGGATGGACGATGCCGATCGCCGCGGCTTCCGCGACGTCGGGATGGCCGACGGCGAGGTTCTCGAGGTCGATCGTGGAGATCCACTCGCCGCCCGACTTGATGACGTCCTTGGCGCGGTCGGTGATCTGCATGTAGCCGTTGGCGTCGATATGGGCGACATCGCCGGTATCGAACCAGCCTTCGGCATCGAACTGCTCGGCACCGGCCCCGCCATAGTAGGCGCGCGCGATGGCCGGGCCGCGCACCTTCAGCCGGCCGAAGGTCTTTCCATCCCAGGGCCGCTCGACATTGTCGTCGCCGGTCACCTTCATCTCGACGCCGAACGGCGCGAAGCCCTGCTTCTGCTTGATGTCCAGTTCAGCCTCGCCATCGAGACCGGACACTTCCGGCTTGAGCGATCCGAGCGTGCCGAGCGGGCTCATTTCGGTCATGCCCCAGGCATGGATGACGTCGACGCCGTAATCGTCGCGGAATTTCTTCGTCATCGACCGCGGGCAGGCGGCGCCGCCGATGATCACCTTCCGCAGATGCGGAAGCTTCTTGCCGGTTTCCTCCAGAAACTGCAGCAGCATCAGCCAGACCGTGGGCACGGCGGCCGAGAACGTCACCTTCTCGGTGTCCAGCAATTCATGGATCGCCGCGCCGTCCATGCGTCCGCCCGGCATCACCAGCTTGGCGCCGATCATCGGCGCGGATTGCGCCAATCCCCATGCATTGGCGTGGAACATCGGCACGACCGGCAGGATGACATCGCCCGAGCCGATCCCCATGGCATCCTTCTGGCAGGCGATCATGGCGTGGAGCACGTTGGAACGGTGCGAATAGACGACGCCCTTCGGATTGCCGGTGGTGCCCGACGTGTAGCACATGCCGCACGCGGCCCGTTCGTCGACCTCCACCCAGGCAAAGTCGCCATCGGCTTCCGCCAGCCATTCCTCGTAGGCCACGACGTTGGGAAGCGCGGTCCGCGGCAGGTGCGCCGCATCGGTCATGACGATGATCCGGCGCAGCGACGGCACCAGCGGCGCGATCTTCTCCACGATCGGCATGAAGGTCAGGTCGACGAACAATGCCTGGTCGACCGCGTCATTCATGATCCAGGCAATCTGGTCGGGAAACAGCCGCGGATTGAGGGTGTGATAGACCGCCCCCATGCCCATGATCCCGTACCAGGCCTCCAGGTGGCGCCCGGTGTTCCAGGCCAGCGTACCGATGCGGTCTCCGACCTTGAACCCCTCGCGCGAAAGGCGCTGGGCGACCTTCAGCGCGCGCTGGCGCAAGGCGCGGTAGTCGGTGCGCACGACCGGCCCCTCCACCGAACGGGAGACGATCTCGCGGCCGCCATGCTGGAGCGCGGCATAATCAAGGATCTTGTGATTGAGCAGCGGCCAGTCCTGCATGAGTCCGAGCATGGAATCCTCCCTTGCGAGCTCCACATTCTTCCGCGCCGCGCGCGAATGTCCAGAGGCGTCGCGGCCACATTGCCGCCCCAATGGCGGCGTTCGATTTCAGGCGTGGCGCGGGGGCGCCGAAGCGGAGAAACGCCATGCACCCCGAGCCCAGTCCCCCGCCAGTCCTCGCCCTGCCCGCGCCCGAGTTCGCATCCGGTCCCGGTACGGTCGAGCGCATGAGTCGCTTCGACGGATTGATCGAGCGGACCATGGCGGAAGCCGGCGCCAGGCTGGTCTTCCGCGTTCCGGCGCACCCGGGCTCAGGCTACAGCGAGATCGCCGCCCTGACCCGCAGGAGCGCGCGCCGGCGTTCGGTGACGCTGGTGACCCTC
>JBATNB010000265.1:0-3626 GCA_049290135.1 Rhizobiaceae bacterium | reverse complement strand
GGCCTGGACCCTGCGCCCGGCGCCCGTCATCACCTGGATCGCCGCGGGCCTGGCCGCGGTGTTCCTCGGGCGCGTGCTCTACGACCCGACGCTGGTCGGCGCGGCGAGCCTCGGCAAGACCCCGGTGTTCAACGCCCTGCTTGCCGGCTACGGGCTTCCGGTTCTTGCCTTCGCCGCCGCGGCCTGGCGGTTGCGGGGCGAGCCGCGCCACTCGCCGGTACTCCTCATGCAGGCGCTGTCGGCCGGCACGCTGGTTCTCGCCATCGCCATGCTTGTCCGCCACGCCACCAATGGCGGCGTCATCGACGGGCGCGAACCGCAATTGTCCGAAATCGCCGTCGACAGCCTCGCGGTGATCGGCCTCGGCGCCGTCCTGGTCGCGCTCGACCGGCGGGCGGCGAGCCCGGTGTTCCGCCACGGGTCGATCCTGCTCGGCATCCTGGCGCTCGCCGGGCTGCTGTTCGGCCACCTGATCGCGCTCAATCCGTTGCGCACCAACGCGTCCACCGGGTCGATCCCGTTCTTCAACCAGCTCTTCCTCGCCTATCTCATGCCGGGCGTCGCGCTCGGGCTGCTGGCGCTGTTCTCCCGCCCGTACCGGCCGCTCTGGTGGGTGCGGGCGTTGACGGCCGGCGGCGCGGTTCTGCTGTTCGCCTACGCGAGCCTGTCGCTGCGGCGGCTGTTCAAGGGCGAGTTCATCGGCGCCTGGAAGGGGCTGGAGCCACTGGAGACCTGGTCCTATTCGGCCCTGTGGCTGGCGCTCGGCGTGCTGCTCCTGGTGCTCGGGCTTCGCTTCAGTTCGCTGGTGCTGCGGTTCGGCTCGGCGCTGCTCGTCGTGCTCGCCGTGGCCAAGGTGTTCGTCTTCGACATGGCGGAGTTGGAAGGGGCCCTGCGCGCCTTCTCATTCATCGCACTCGGCGCGGTGCTGATCGGGATCGGCCTGTTCTACCAGCGCATGCTGATGCGCAAGGCGGCCTAGGGGAGAACCCCTAGGCGGCGACGGGGCGGGCGACCGGGCGCTCGGTGATCGGCCAGTGCACGATGGCCGCGAACAGGCCGAGCGCGACGCCCAGCCACCACACGCCGTCATAGGACCCGTAAATGTCGTAGAGATAGCCGCCGAGCCAGACGCCGAGGAACGATCCGATCTGGTGCGACAGGAACACGATGCCGCCGAGCAGCCCGAGATGGCGGGTGCCGAACATGATGGCGACGAGCGCGTTGGTCGGCGGCACGGTCGACAGCCACAGCAGGCCCATCACTCCGGCAAAAAGAATGACCGAGGTCGGCGACTGCGGCAGAAGCAGGAAGGCGGTCACCGCGATCGAGCGCCCGATATAGATCAGCGCCAGGAAATACGGCTTGGAATAGCGCTGCCCGATCACGCCCGAGGCGAGGGAACCGATGATGTTGAAGAAGCCGATGAGCGCCAGCGCCAGCACCGCGTAGCGCGCTTCGATGCCGATGTCGCGCACATAGGCCGGGAAATGCGCGGTGATGAAGGCGACCTGGAAGCCGCAGACGAAGAAGCCGGCCGTCAGCAGCAGGTAGGACTGGTGTGCGAACGCCTCGCGCAGCGCGGCGCCCACGGTCTGGTCGAGTTCGGCCCGCGCCGCCGCGCCCGAGCGGCTGTTTCCGGCAAGCGGTATCGCCAGGAACGGGATGGTCAGCATCGCCGCCGCCATGAAAATCAGTGCCTGGTGCCAGCCGACCGCGTCGATGAGGCCCTGCGACAACGGCGCGAAGATGAACATGCCGGCCGATCCGGCCGCCGTGCCGATGCCGAAGACGAAGCTGCGCTTCTCCGCCGGCACGTGCCGCGCGAAGGCTGCGAGCACGATGCCGAACGAACCCGACGCGATCGCCAGCCCCACCAGCAGGCCACCGCCCAGATGCAGCCACACCGGCGCCGTGGCGAAGGCCATCATCACCAGGCCGCCGGCATAGATCACGCCCGACAGCGCCAGCACCCGCCACGTGCCGAAACGGTCGGCGATGGCGCCGAAGAACGGCACGCCGAGGCCCCAGGCGAGATTCTGGATCGCCATGGCCAGGCCGAAGGTGGAGCGGTCCCAACCCTTCTCCGCCAGCATCGGCAACTGGAAGAACCCCATCGCCGAGCGCGGGCCGAAGGTCAGGGCCGCGATCAGGCAGCCCGCGACGATGATCAGTCCGGGAACACCCGCCGACCGCGTGGATGGGGAAGAAGTCATTGCGCCCTCGGTGACGGGATCGTGCGTCCCGTTTCGCTCACACCCTAGTCGCCGTTTCGCGCGAGGAAAACGAATTGTTCTGACGCGGCGATCGAAAACGCTGATGGTTCGCCACCGCCGCGTTCTTGAACTGTCCGGTGTTTGCCCATAGATGGGCCGTCGGCAACGCGGCTCCGGGGGATCGAATGTCCAACGCCACCATCAACGCCGGCGCCCGCTTCGCGCCGTTGCCCATGCCCGATCTTGCCTACACGGCCGAAGTCGCGCGCGAGACCGCGCCGCTCTACGAGAAGGTCCGTGCCTTCATCCCGGAGGTCGAATGGCCGATGCACGCGCCCTACGTGTCGGCGATCAACCGGCTGAAGAAGGAGCGCAACGCCGTCATCCTGGCGCACAATTACCAGACGCCGGAAATCTACAATTGCGTCGCCGATTTCGTCGGCGATTCGCTGCAGCTGGCGCGCGAGGCCTCGCGGGTCGATGCCGATGTCATCGTCCAGTGCGGCGTGCACTTCATGGCGGAGACCTCGAAGCTGCTCAATCCCGGCAAGACGGTGCTGCTGCCGGACATGAAGGCGGGATGCTCGCTTGCCGAATCGATCACCGGCGCGGATGTGCGCCGCCTGAAGCAGGCCCGCCCCGGTGTGCCCGTCGTCACCTATGTCAACACCTCCGCCGAGGTGAAGGCCGAAACCGATATCTGCTGCACCTCGTCCAATGCGGTGCGCGTCGTGGAAAGCTTCGGGGTCGACACGGTCTATTGCATCCCCGACGAGTTCCTCGCCCAGAATGTCGCTGCGCAGACGCGGGTGAAGGTGCTCACCTGGAAGGGACATTGCGAGGTGCACGAGCGGTTCTCGCCCGAAGAACTGCTGTCGTTCAAGGCGGCGCATCCCGGCCTCGAGATCGTCGCGCATCCCGAATGCCCGCCCGAAGTCGTCGCCATCGCCGATTTCACCGGCTCGACGTCCGGCATGATCCGCTACGTCAAGAACAAGCGTCCGCCGAAGGTGCTGCTTGTCACCGAATGCTCGATGGCGTCGAATGTCGCGGTGGAAACGCCCGAGGTGGAATTCATCCGCCCCTGCAATCTCTGCCCGCACATGAAACGCATCACGCTCCCGAAGATCCTCGACACGCTTCTCACCATGCAGGGCGAGGTCACCGTCGATCCGGCGCTCGCCGAACGCGCCCGCCTGGCGGTGGAACGCATGGTCAATCTCAAGGGCTGACGCGGACATGGCGCACGGCACGTCGGACACTTATGCGCCGCGGTCATGGACCGGCGTCGATGATGTGGTCATCGTCGGCGGCGGGCTCGCCGGGCTGTTCTGCGCGCTGAAACTGGCGCCGCGTCCTGTGACCGTGCTCGCCGCCGCGCCGATCGGCCGTGGCGCCTCGTCGGCCTGGGCC
>JBATNB010000264.1:0-2352 GCA_049290135.1 Rhizobiaceae bacterium | reverse complement strand
GCCTGGGCCAGCGGCGTCAGCGTGTCGCGCACCTGCATGGCCACGTCGTGGCTGGAGCGGTGGCGATCCTTCTTGTCGGCGAGCTGGATGGCGATGTCGCCCTGCCAGGCCGCCTGGCGCATGAAATAGTGGCGCACCAGCCCGTTGAAGTTGAACGGCGAGGCCGAGCCGACATAGGTCTGGAACGCGATCACTTCGGGGATGCGCTTCAGTTCGGAGCCGAGCTGCGTGGCAAGGTTCGCCGTCACGAACAGGTCGGTGCCTTCCGGCATGTCGATGACCACCTGCATCTCCGACTTGTTGTCGAAGGGCAGCATCTTGAAGGCCACCAACTTGAGCGGGAACAGCGCCACCGCCCCCAGCATCGCCGCGGCGATGGCCAGCAGCGTCAGCTTGCCGAGGAACGGCGAGCGCATGATCGGCACGATGGCCCTGTCGTACATGCGCGCGATGAAGGCGGACTGGCGATGCTCGGCTTCGGCGGCGCGCTTCAACTCGCTCATCTTCGGCTTGAGCTTGGCCGCCAGCCACGGCACGAAGGCGAAGGCGGCGATCAGCGAGAAGATCATGGCCGCCGACGACAGCACCGGGATCGGCAGCATGTAGGGGCCCATCATGTCGGACACGAAGCCCATGGGCAGCAGCGCCGCGACCACCGTGAAGGTCGCAAGGATCGTCGGGTTGCCGACCTCGTCCACCGCGTCGGCGGTTTCCGCGTCGTCGGTGCGGCCGGATTCCAGCCAGCGGCGATAGATGTTCTCAACCACGACGATGGCGTCGTCGACGAGGATGCCGATGGCAAAGACGAGCGCGAACATCGACACGCGGTTGATGGTGAAGTCGAGCACGTAGGCGACCGCCAGCGACATCAGCAGCACCACCGGGATGGTGATGAGCACGATGATCGCCGGGCGCATGCCCATGGCCAGGTAGGCCAGGACCGTCACCAGCGCCGAGACGATGAACAGCTTGAAGATCAGGTTGGTGACCTTGTCCTTCGCCGTCGCGCCATAGTCGCGCGACACCGTCACCGTCACGTCGGACGGAATGAGCGTCGCCTTCATCGCCTCGAGTTCGTCAAGCAGCGCCACCGCCACGTCGACGCCGTTCGTGCCGCGCTTCTTGGCGACCGCCACGGTCACGGCCGGCGCGGAGGTGAAGTTGCCGTCGGCGCCGCGCACCGTGTTTTCCACGATGATCTTCGGATCGGACTCGCCATGCCGCACGTTGCCGATGTCGCGCAGGAACACCGGACGGTTCTCGCGCACGGCGATCACGAGTTCGCCGATCTCGGCCTCCGTCTTCAGGAAGTCGCCGGTGTGGATGGAGAACCAGTAGTTCCCGTCGACCACGTCGCCGGCCGGCACCCGCTGGTTCGCCGCCGAGATCGCATGCGCGATCTGGCCGAGCGTGAGCTGGTGCGAGGAGAGCTTGGCCGGATCGATCTCGACCCGCATCTGCTCGAAGCTGCCGCCGGTCACGAAGCTCTGGCCGGTGTCGGGCAGCGCCTTGAAGCGTTGCTGCACGTCGAGGCCGAGCTTGCGCAACTGCACCTGGTCGAGCGACGGCGACGACAGCGTCACGGTCACGACCGGCACGTCGTCGATGCTCTTCGGCTTGACCAGCGGCGGCATCACCCCCTTCGGGATGAGGTCCATGTGCGACTGGAGCTTGTCGTAGAGCTTGACCAGCGACGGCTCCATCTCCTCGCCGACGTCGAAGCGCACCGTCACCATCGACATGCCGTCATGCGACATGGAATAGACGTGCTTGACGCCGGACAGTTCCGACATCAGCCGTTCCAGCGGCTCGGAGATCAGGTTGGCGACTTCCGTGGCCTCCGCGCCCGGATAGGCCACCAGGATGTCGACCATCGGCACCGAGATCTGCGGGTCTTCCTCGCGCGGCGTGATCGCCGTGCCGAGCGTGCCGATCAGGAAGAAGGCGATGAGCAGCAGCGGCGTCAGCGGCGACTTGATGAAGTAGCTCGCCATGCGGCCGGCAATGCCGGCGCCGTGTCCGGCGGGCCTTGCGCTGGCAGCGTGTCCGGATGTCATGGTGTCACTCATTCCGAACCGCCCCCCGCCCGCTCAGTAGCGCCGTTCGGCCGGCTCGCCGGACTTCAGGTGCGGCGCCGGGTTGAGGATCACGGACTCGCCGACCCGCAGGCCGGAGAGCACCGCGGTGCGGTCGCCCTGCTGGTCGCCGAGGCGCAGCACGCGCATGTCGACGATACCGCGCTGGTCGACCACGAAGGCGATCGGCAGGCTGCCGCGATAGGCCACGGCCGCGGTCGGGATCGCCGGCGCCAGCGCGCCGGCATTGCCGTCGGCGCCCTGCGCCACCCAGGCC
>JBATNB010000263.1:0-2385 GCA_049290135.1 Rhizobiaceae bacterium | reverse complement strand
CCCCAGGACCAGCCCGAGGCAGTCGCAGCCGACGCCGCGCGTCGATCCCTGGTGGCGGTAGGGCGTGCCGATCCAGCGCTCGGCCTCTGCGACGACGATCCGGCGGTAGGGCTCGGCCGCGCTCATGGCACCAGCGGCGCGCCGTCGAAGACGCCGTCCTCGGTGGCATAGGCATAGGCCTCGTCATTGCCGGGCAGATGCGGGAAGCCGCGGAAATTTACCGTGTTGGCAAAGCGGTCCCGGCAGCGGGCGAAGGTCTGGTCGCAGCCGGCGACCAGTTCGCCGGTCTGGCCTGGCGAAAGGTCCGGGCGCGCCGCAAAGTCCAGCCAGTGTTCGGATCCGACATTCCGGTGCACCGGGACGAACACCGTCGCCGCGTCGATCCGCAGCGTCGCGCCGTTGAAATCGCCATCGGCGAACGCGCCGAGGCCGTCGACGGCGAAGGCGCGTTCGGCGCGTTTTTCGATGATGGAAACCACGGCCCGGTAATCGGCCAGGCCGAGGTCGATCCCGCACCGCGCATCGCCGAGTTTCGCGTCGCAGGAGCGCCTGAACAGGCGGCCTCCCGGCTGCGCGTGGAAGGCCGCCGCGCTTTCGAGTTCAGCGACGAACGCCGCTCCGGCGCGGCGGATCCGCCCGACCGTGGCCTTGCGCACCACCTGATGCAGCGGCGGTGCCCGCCAGTCCACCAGCAGCGTCTCCACCGTCGTGCTGTCGAGCAGGCCGGCCTCGATGTCCTCGTCGGTGAACCTGCCGGTGTTCAGGATGCCCGATACTTCCGTGCTGTCGACGGCGAAGCCCGCGCTGTCGCGCGCGTCGGTCGCATTCATGCCGCCGCCCGGTTCGAACGACGTGCCGTCGATGTCGAGCGTTCGGTCATGGTCGGTGAAACCCAGGATACGGCCGTCCCTGAGGGTCACGCGCCAGGCGCTGCAGCAGGTCGTGACCGGCTCGCCGAGCCGCGCGGCAAGCTCCGGATCGATGCTGCTCATCGCTGCGTCTCCACCACCGGAATGGCCGGAATGGCACCGGCGCGAAACGAGGTCAGGCTGACCTGCAGGTGTTCGATGTCGAAGCGCACCGCGATGTCGAACGCATAGCCGGCGGTCACCGCGACCCCGGCTGCGGGCGCGGTGTCGAAGATGATGCGGCCCTGCGCGGTGTCGACGGTCATCGCCGCCGGCGTGACCGGAATTCCGTCCAGCGCCGCCACGACCGTGCCGGCGACCGGCAGTGTCACCGGGCGCCGGTAGACGTCGCTGCCCTCGCCGTAGGTCTTCACCAGCTGGAACGCCTGCGTGACGCCGTCGCCGGTGGCGATCGCCTGGTCGAGCGGCGACGGTTCGCCGGTCGTGGCGCAGCTCTTCCAGTCGAACGGGTCGCGGAACCGGAAAGCGTGGATCGAGCCGCGCCGCGCCTCGAAGAACGATATCACCGCCTCGAGATCCTCGGTGGATCGCACGCCGGTGCCGATATCGAACCGGCGGCGGGAATGCGCATGGCGCTGGTTGCGCCGTTCCGCGCCGGATTGGAGGCGCACGATTTCGTTGCGTCGTTCCGGTCCCCCTGTCGCGCCGAAGGAAATGGCGATGGGAAAGCGCTGATCGTGAAATCCGTCCGGCATGGATGTCCTCACAGGTTCCGCCGGCCGCGCAACACGGCGCGCGCCAGCATGGCGGTGATTTCGGCTTCGGATTTGCGGAACGAGGCGGCATCCGGTGTCGTCACGTTGAACGTGACCTGGATCGCGCCGGTGGCGCCGGCGTTGACCCCGAGCGATCCGTCGGAGGTGCGCCGCAGCGGCAGGATCGCTTCCGGCCCGGCCTCCCCCATCAGCCCCGTGCGCCCGCCGGCCGGGAAGTAGGTCGGTGCGCTGACGATGCCGCCTTCCGCGAACGGCACGATGCCGCCCTTGGCAAAGGGCATGGCCGGCATCATGCCGCCGGCGAGCCTGGAGATGAAGGCGCTCGCCAGCGCCTGCAGCGGTTTCAGCCCGGCATCGAGGGCGCTTCCGGCCAGGTTGAGGGCAAGCTGGCGCAGCACGTCGTCGAGCGACTTGCCGCTGACGATTGCCGACTTCAGCGCGCCGGTCAGCTGCGCGCCGAAGCGTTCGGACAGTTTCTCAAGCTCGCCGAGCGCGCGCGCGAACGGCGCGGTGTCGGCATTGATCGCGATGGTGATCTCATCCGCCATGGTCATGCCCTTCCTGGTCCGGGAAACGGCGCGCCAGTGCCTCGAAATCGGCGCGCGCCGGAGCGCCGGGCGATGCCCATCCCGAGGCTGCCGCGAATTCGCGCGGCGTCATCGACCAAAACGCGGCCGGTGACAGGCGCAGCCGGCCGAGACCGGCGGCCATGACTTCACGCCAGGGAAACGCGGCCGGCG
>JBATNB010000262.1:0-2526 GCA_049290135.1 Rhizobiaceae bacterium | reverse complement strand
GTCCGGCGGCGTCGGCCACCGAGCGCGCGATCTCGGCGGCGCGGCGGTTGACCTCGCCGACGCGGGCATCGAGCCCGTGCAGCTTGAGGCGATGGCGCGTACCGCCGAAGGAATTGGTGAGGATGATGTCGGCGCCGGCCTCGACGAATTTGCGATGATGGGCGGCGATCTTCTCCGGGTGCTCGAAGTTCCACACTTCCGGCGCCTCGCCGGCGACGAGGCCCTCGGCGAAGAGGTTGGTTCCGGTGGCGCCGTCGGCGAGCAGCACGCCTTTTTTCGCGATGAGGGCGGAAAGCGGATTGGTCATGGCAAAGGGTCTCGTTGCGTTGGATAACGACATAAGGAAGTCTTTATATCCTGTCAAACGGAACAACGGCGAATCCGCGGAACGGGCACAGCCTGCTTCCTGCGCCGTTCCGGACGGGACGCAAGCCAAACCGGCGGGAGACGAAAAATGAACCGTCCGCTTTTTGGTCAGCGCAGCCGGCGGATCCAGTCGGCTGCCTCGTGCGGATGGACCGTCGCGGCGCGGATCAGGCCATCGAAGTGGCGGGTGAAGGTGCGCACCGGTTCGGCGGCATTGAGCACCAGGTACATGTCGCCGGCATAGATGGCGACGCGCTTCTGGCCAAAGACGGTGTAGGGCACGGAGAAGCGCTCGCGGCCGTCGAACAGGAACAGGCGAAAGGTCGGATAGAGGTCGTCGACGAGACCGGCCATGTGGGCAAGCTGGTCGCGGCGCGCGGCGGCTTCGAGGCCGGACCACACGCCGGTGCCGGCGCAGAAGGCCTCGAGCGTCTGGCGCGGCATGGCAACTTCCATGTCGGTCTCCGGCCGCCGGGAATAGTCCAGCCGGTATTGCGCCACGTCCATCTGCGGGCCCGCCTCGCGTGCCTGGCGGGCCGCCTCGAAGGCGATGACGGCTTCGGTGCGCAGCAGGTCGGGAACGCGGGCCGGGACATAGCGGATCTTGGTGCCGGCGGCCTCGGCATGCCAATGCGCCAGCAGCGTTTCGTCGAACCCCTCGGGCGCCTGCTCGATCTCGATGGACTGCATCAGTTCGCCGGCCAGCCCCTCGTCCTCGGACAGGCCGAGCATCCAGTCGAGCGAGGCCCCGTGGCGGGCGGCAATGGCCAGCAGCGTCTCGGCGCGCGGCAGGCGGAGCGTATCGCCGGACAGGAGTTGCGACAGGGCGGAGCGGTCGATCCGGACGGAGGCGGCGAACGCCGAAAGCGTCAGGCCGGACCGCTCGACCAGCCGGGCCAGGCGCTGGCGGAACAGGACGGCAAGCGTTCGTTTGTCCATGGCGCCGGCTTTGTTGACAATGTGCAACATTACCAGGATTTGCAGCGCAAATGCAACATTACATGCGCATTCTCGCATTGTCCGGCTGGGCCCCGCGTGAGATCACGGCTTCGTGATCGGGGCAGGGGATGGCGATGGATTCGGGGCGGACCGACGGACAGAGCGGGACAAAAACGCGACTGGCGCAGGTGGAATGGCCGACAGTGGCGCTGATCGCCGCCGTCCATGCGGCATGGCTGTGGGCCGGCGCATGGCTTTGGCCGCAGGCGCCGGTCATCGCGGTGATCGTGCTCGGCTTCGCAATTGCCCTGCACTCCTCGCTCATCCACGAATGCCTGCACGGGCATCCGACCCGCAACGCCGGCATCAACGAATTGCTGGTGTCGCTGCCGCTCGGGCTCATCTGGCCCTACCGGCGCTACAAGACGATGCATTTGCGCCACCATTTCGACGAGCGGCTGACCGACCCCTATGACGACCCGGAGAGCTACTACCGCGCGCTGATGGATCATGAGCGGCTGCCGGGCTGGTTCCAGGCGGTGCTGCGCGTCAACAATTCGCTGGTCGGGCGCATGCTGCTCAATCCGCTGATCGGTTCGCTCGGGCTGATCCTGTCAGATGCCAAGGCGATCGGCGCGGGCGACCGGACGATCCTCGATGCATGGCTGCGCCATCTCGCCGGCGCGTTGCCGGTCATTCTGGTCGTGACCTTGCTGTTCGGGATGCCGCTGTGGCTCTACCTGCTCGGCCCGGCCTGGATCGGCCAGTCGATCATCGCCGTCCGCACGTTCGCCGAGCACCGCTGGGCCGACGACCCGAACGGCCGCACCATCATCGTGGAACGGTCGCCGCTGTCGTTCTTCTTCCTCAACAACAATCTGCATATCGTGCATCACCGGCTGCCGACGGCGGCCTGGTACAGGCTTCCCGGCCTGTTTCGCGAGAAGCGGGCGGAGTGGATCGCCATGACCGGCGGCTATGTCTATCCGAATTACCGGGCGATCTTCGCCGAATGGGCCTTCAAGGCGAAGGAGCCCGTGGTGCATCCGGTGCTGCGCCGGGATCGCGCGGAGTGAGCGGGCGCAGGGGCGATCGGCGGTCGGAGTTCATTGCCGCGTTGCCGATGTATGACTGGCCGGAACGGCGGGCGGAGGTCGACGGCGAATGGGCAAGCCTGCGCGCCCGCCTTGTCGCGGCCGGCGTCGACGCGCCGGAGCACCT
>JBATNB010000261.1:0-1913 GCA_049290135.1 Rhizobiaceae bacterium | reverse complement strand
GCCTGACCCAGCTCTACGGGCTGCGCTATGGCTGCGTGCCGATCGTGGCGCGCACCGGCGGCCTCGCCGACACCGTGATCGACGCCAACGACGCCGCGGTCGCCGCCGGCGTGGCCACGGGGTTCCTGTTCTCGCCGCTCGACCATGGAAACCTGGTCGAGGCCGTGCTCGACGCCGCCCGCCTGCACCGCGACCCGCGCCGGTGGGCCGGACTCCAGAAACAGGGCATGAAGTCCGATCTCGGCTGGAGCCGCGGCGCCCGCCGCTATGCCGAGCTGTTCACCACACTGGCAAAGGCGGCCCGATGACCAGAATCGTCGCGACGACACCCTACCCCGACCAGAAGCCCGGCACGTCCGGCCTGCGCAAGAAGGTGCCGCACTTCCGCCAGCCCAATTACGTGGAGAATTTCGTCCAGTCGATTTTCGATTCGCTCAACGGCTATGCCGGCAAGACGCTCGTGGTCGGCGGCGACGGCCGCTACTTCAATGCCGAGGTCGCGCAGATCGTCATCCGCATGGCGGCCGCCAACGGCTTCGGCCGTGTCATCGTCGGACGCGGCGGCCTCCTGTCGACGCCGGCCGCCTCGCATCTCATCCGCAGGAATGGCGCCTTCGGCGGCATCATCCTGTCGGCCTCGCACAATCCGGGCGGGCCGACGGAGGATTTCGGCATCAAGTACAATATCGGCAATGGCGGGCCAGCGCCGGAGAAGGTCACCGATGCGATCTTCGCGCGCTCGCAGGTGATCGACAGCTACCGCACGGTGGACACCCCGGACATCGCGCTGACGAAGTCCGGCCTCTACACGGTCGCCGGCATGCCGGTCGAAGTCATCGATCCGGTCGGCGACTATGCCGCGCTCATGGAGAGCCTGTTCGACTTCGCCGCCATCCGCGCCCTGTTTGCCGGCGGCTTCACCATGCGGTTCGATGCCATGTCCGCCGTCACCGGGCCCTATGCCGAGGAAATCCTCGAGCGCCGCCTCGGCGCGCCGGCCGGAACCGTGGTCAACAAGGTGCCGCTGCCCGATTTCGGCGGCCACCATCCCGACCCGAACCTGGTGCATGCGCGCCAGCTCCACGACCTGATGATGGGTCCCGACGCGCCGGATTTCGGCGCCGCCTCCGACGGCGACGGCGACCGCAACCTCGTCATCGGCCGCGGCCAGTTCGTCAACCCGTCGGATTCGCTGGCCATCCTGGCCGCCAACGCCCACCTGGCGCCCGGCTACAGCGGCGGCCTGAAGGGCATTGCCCGCTCGATGCCGACCAGCGCGGCGGCCGATCGCGTCGCCGCGAAGAAGGCGATCGCGCTCTACGAGACCCCGACCGGGTGGAAGTTCTTCGGCAACCTGCTCGATGCCGGCAAGGCAACGCTGTGCGGCGAGGAAAGCGCCGGATCGGGCTCCGACCATGTGCGCGAGAAGGACGGGCTGTGGGCCGTCCTGCTCTGGCTCAACATCCTGGCCGTGCGGCGCGAAAGCGTGAAGGCCATCGTCGAGGCCCATTGGGCCGAATATGGCCGCAATTTCTACGCGCGCCACGATTACGAGGCCGTCGACAGCCAGGCCGCGGCCGGGCTGGTGGCGGCGCTGCGCGAGCGCCTGCCGACCCTGCCGGGAACGGCGGTGGGCGGTCTCGTCGTCGATGCCGCCGACGATTTCGCCTATACCGATCCGGTCGACGGATCGGTCAGCCGCAACCAGGGCATCCGCATCCTGTTCGCCGGCGGCTCGCGCATCGTCTATCGCCTGTCCGGGACCGGCACCGAGGGCGCCACGCTCCGGGTCTATCTGGAACGCTTCGAACCCGATCCGGCCCGCCACGGCGACGATGCGCGGGTCGCGCTCGCCGACCTCGTGGCGGCCGCCGACGCGATCGCCTCCATCCGCGAACGCACCGGACGCGAGG
>JBATNB010000260.1:0-1839 GCA_049290135.1 Rhizobiaceae bacterium | reverse complement strand
GGCCGGCGCTGTCCGCCTCGGCCTGTCCGGCCTTGACGGCGAATCCGAGATGCCCGGCGCTAGCGGCTACCTCCTGGAGGAAATGGTCTCCGGCGCCGGCGCCGAACTGCTGGTCGGGGTTCGCCGCGATCCGGTCTATGGCGCGACGCTGACCATCGGCATGGGCGGCGTGACCGCCGAGCTGCTGGCCGACACAGTGACGCTGGTGCTGCCGGTGGACGCGGCCGACATCGTCGCGGCGATGCGTCGCCTGCGCCTGTGGCCGTTGCTCGACGGTTATCGCGGCCGCCCGAAGGCCGATGTCGCCGCCGCCGCCGACCTCGCAGCGCGGCTGGCGGCACTTCTGGCCGCCGATGCCACGCTTGAGGAAATCGAAATCAACCCGGTCATGCTTCGCACCGAGGGCGCCGTCGCCGTCGATGCGCTGATCCGCGTGGCCGTCTGATCCGCCCGTGACGGGCGATAGGAGGACTGAATGAGCGAAGTCGTGCGCACCCGCCGCGAGGGCGGCATCCTCGAGGTCACCCTCGACCGGCCCAAGGCCAACGCCATCGACCTCGCCACGTCGCGGCTGCTGGGCAAGACCTTCGCGGCCTTTCGCGATGATCCCGACCTGCGCGTCGCCATCGTGCGGACCGAGGGCGACAAGTTCTTCTCCGCCGGCTGGGACCTGAAGGCGGCGGCGGGCGGCGACGCGGTCGACGGGGACTATGGCGTCGGCGGCTTCGCCGGGCTGCAGGAACTGCGCGATCTCAACAAGCCGGTGATCGCCGCCGTCAACGGCATGGCGGTCGGCGGCGGCTTCGAACTGGCGCTGTCCTGCGACCTCATCTACGCCAGCGCCCATTCATCCTTCGCGCTCCCCGAAATCCGCGCCGGCACGCTCGCCGACGCCGCCACCATCAAGCTGCCGAAGCGCATCCCTTACCATGTCGCCATGGACCTGCTGCTGACCGGCCGCTGGATGGAGGTTGCCGAGGCGCACCGCTGGGGCCTCGTCAACGAGGTCCTGCCCGACAATGACAGCCTGATGCGCCGCGTCTGGGACATCGCGCGGATGCTGGACAGCGGTCCGCCGCTGGTCTTCGCCGCCATCAAGGAGGTTGCCCGCGAGGCCGAATCCATGGGCTTCCAGGACGCGATGAACTGGATCACCAAGCGCAAGTTCCGCACCGTCGACACGCTCTATGCCTCCGAGGACAACATGGAGGGCTTCCGCGCCTTCGCCGAGAAGCGCGATCCGGTGTGGAAGGGCCGCTGAGGGGCTTTGATCGCGGGCTTGGCGTTTCAATGTCGAAGGCGTGCCCGATTCACCCTCGCGGGTGATTTCCCCGCCGCCGGATTCGTTCCATGATGCGGAACGGATGGACGGACCTGCGCCACGGGTCCGTTGGTTCCTGGGGGGCAGACATGGGCATTCGCGCGGTGTTTTGCGGAGCGGCGCTGGCGATCGGCGTTGCAACCGGCGTTGCGCCCGCCGGTGACTGGACCGGCGCGCAGGGCTGGACTCCTTCCGACATGGAACGCTGGTACACGCTCAGCCAGGGATCCAGGCTGATCCCGGAAAGCTGGCTTTCGCACCTGCGCACCCCGACCGGCCTGTCCTTCGCCACGCCACCGGCCTACACCGCCTATGGCTATCGGTTCATGAACGAGGGCGACCCCTGGCCCGCCGGTTTCGTCATCGACACCGACGACACCGGCCGCCGCTGGCTCGGCCTCAATTGCGCCGCCTGCCACACCTCCCACCTCTCGGCCAACGGGTCGACAATGGTCGTGCATGGCGGCCAGGCCATGGCGGATTTCCAGGCGTTCACGCAGGATCTGCTGGCCGCCGTG
>JBATNB010000259.1:0-7246 GCA_049290135.1 Rhizobiaceae bacterium | reverse complement strand
GTTGAAGCCGAGCGCCGTCAGGCCGCCGAAGCCGAACAAGGCGGCCTGCAGCAGGAGTGCGATCAAGGCCGCGGGGAAGATCGCCGGTCCGAGCACGATCCCCATCAACCCGCCCAGCAACAGGTGGATGCTGGTCGGACCGACCGGGATGGCAAACAGCGACACCACGAAGAAGGCGGACGCAAACAGCGCCACGCGCGGGATCTCCTCGTCGGCGATGCGGCGAAGGCCGTACCCGACGCCGGCGACCGTCACGGTCCAGCCGACCGCGAGTACCGGAAGCGAAAGCACGCCGTCGGGAATGTGGGCCATGACCGCCTCCTATTGCGCCGGCATGGCGGTGGCCTTGACCCAGATCACCGCGTCGGCCTCGACGGGCACTTCGCGGCCATCGGGCGATGCCAGCCCGGTTTCGGCTTCGGTCAGGGCGGCGAACCCCCACCAGCCGGCACGCGGCATCGCCCAGGTGAAGACCCCGTCGGCGTCCGTGGTTGTGACCTGCGTGACGAACGCATCGTTGGGCGCGACAACGCCGTCCATGTTCCGGTATTCGACCTCCACCGGCGCCGCGGCGACCGGCACGCCGGCCCGCATGACCCGGCCCTGGAACAGGTTTCCGCTCCAAAGCCCGGTCGGGCGGGTCAGCGGGACGATTTCCACCGGCAGTCCGACCACGTCATCCCAGCCCTCGCCGGAGGCCCAGGAATCGACGATGACCTTGGTGAACTGGACGATGAAGCGGTCCTCCGCCGGCTCGTAATAGGGCGTCGGCTCGACGTAGAAGATCGCCGCGCCCGGTTCGGCCAGGCGGTGGATCGCCCGGAAGCCGTCCCCCGGCGAACCGGGTTCGGAAAGGCCGGCCGTCAGGTCGATGCGTTGGCCGTTGGCCATGACACCGAAACGAACCGGCCGATCGAGGCGCATGACCGGCCCGCCATCGAAGGGATGGGTGAAGCGCATGTCGATGGTGACGTCGCCGCCCCGCGGCAGCACGTTAGCCGAGGGGATGAGCTCGAGGAAATGCGCGAATGCCGGCGTGGGCGCCAACCCCGCGGCAAGCACCAGGATGAAGGCACGAAACAAGGTCTGGGCCATTTGCCTACGCGGTATGATGAATTCTCACATTCATCATACCATGATCGCGGCCGCTGGCGAAAGGCCCGGCGCGCCGGGCATGCCGACCGGCCGGAGCCGGTTCAGCCGACGGGCTTGCCGTTGGCGTCGAACCGGTGGATGCGCCCCTCCATCGGGGCGATCGCCACCTCGTCGCCGACGGCGATCTTCGACACGCCGTTCTGGCGCACGATCACCGGCTCCTCCGATCCGATATCGACGAAGATGTAGGAATCGGAGCCGAGCACCTCGGCATGGACCACCGGCCCCTTCCATTCGCCATAGGCCGCGATCTCGATATGCTCGGAGCGAATGCCGATCACGTCGGCATCATAGTGGCGGGCGAACTCGCCCTTGAGGAAGTTCATCTTCGGCGAGCCGATGAACCCGGCGACGAACAGGTTGGCCGGCCTTTCGTAGAGGTCCATGGGCGTCCCGACCTGCTCCACCTTGCCGGCCTGCAGCACGACGATGCGGTCGGCAAGCGTCATGGCCTCGACCTGGTCATGCGTTACGTAGATCATCGTGGTGTCGGGCATGTCGCGCTTCAGCTTGGCGATCTCCATGCGGGTGGCGACGCGAAGCGCCGCGTCGAGGTTCGACAGCGGCTCGTCGAACAGGAACACCTTGGCGCCGCGCACGATGGCGCGGCCGATGGCGACGCGCTGGCGCTGTCCGCCGGACAGTGCCTTGGGCAGGCGAGCCAGGTAGGGCGTGAGCTGCAGCATCGCGGCCACCTTCTCGACCCGCTCCTTGATCTCCGCCTTCGGCACCTTCTGGTTCTCGAGCGCGAAGGAAATGTTCTCGTAGACGCTCATGTGCGGATAAAGCGCATAGGACTGGAACACCATGGCGATGCCGCGCTTGGACGGCGGCACCTCGTTGACCATGGCGCCGTCGATCTCCAGCGTGCCGGAACTGATCGATTCCAGCCCGCAGACGCAGCGCAGCAACGTCGACTTGCCACAGCCCGACGGGCCGACGAAGACGATGAACTCGCCGGCCTTGATGTCGAGGTTGACGTCCTTGAGGATATGGACCGAACCGTAGGACTTGTTCAGGTCCGTCATCCTGATGTCGGCCATGTCAGCCTCCCTTCACAGAGCCGGCCAGCAGGCCGCGGACGAAATAACGTTGCAACGAGAAGAACACGACAAGCGGCACGATGATGGTGATGAAGGCCGAAGCCGTCAGGATTTCCCAATTGCCGCCGCGCGAGCCGAGAAGCGAGTTGAGCGAATAGGTCAGCACCGCCTTGTCCTTCTCGGTGCCGAGGAACACCATGGCCACCAGCAGGTCGTTCCACACCCAGAGAAACTGGAAGATGGCGAATGACGCCAGCGCCGGAAACGACAGCGGCAGCACGATCCTGAGGAAGATGGTGAAGTCGCTCGCGCCGTCCACATAAGCCGATTCGATCAGGTCGCGCGGCAGGCCGGCGATGTAGCTGCGCAGCAGGTAGATGGCGAAGGGCAGCCCGAACCCGGTGTGCGCCAGCCAGATGCCGAGATAGGTCTTGGGCAGGAAACCGGTGGCGTTATAGAGCTTGAGCAGCGGGATCAGCGACATCTGCAGCGGCACGACCAGCAGGCCGACGATCGCGGCGATGAAGAAGCCGCGGCCGGGCAGCTTCATCCACGCCAGCGCATAGGCGGCGAAGGCGGCGATGAGGATCGGGATGATCGTGGAAGGAATGGTGACGGTCAGCGAATTGACGAAGGAGCGGCCGACGCCTTCGGAAAACAGCACCGTCCGGTAATTGTCGGTGGTGAATTTCGGCGGGACCTGGGTCATGTAGAAGATGCGCTGTCCCTTGCCTTCGGCGAAGGGCTGCGGCGAGGCGTAGGCATAGGTACCGTCGCCGTTCACCGTCAGCGTCCGGCCGTCGCCATATTCGGCGGTGACGCCGGCGGGAAACTCGTCCGGCTTCTGCACGCGCGTGCCGAAGGCAACCACGAGGCCGGCTTCGCCCTCGGAAAACAGATTGCCGGAAATGACGTAGCGGCCGTCCTTTTCCACCTGCGCGCCGGCCTCGGCCGTGCGCCCCTGCGCCGAACGCACGGTGGTGGTCAGCGCCGTCCACCAGCCGGACGAGGCAATCAGGTTCTTGTCGCGCAGCGACGAGACCAGGATGCCGGCTGTCGGCAGCGTCCAGACAGCGACGATCAGGAGCACCGCCAAATGGAGGAAAAACCGCGACGGCTGCAGGCGGAAGCGCTCCAGCATGTCAGTGCCCTCCCTTCCGCTCGGCATTGGCCTGGCGGATGTTCCAGATCATGATCGGCAGCACCGCCAGCATGATGACCAGGGCAATGGCCGCGCCGCGGCCGAAATCGCCGCCGCCGCGGAACATCCAGTCGAACATCAGGTTGGCCAGAACCTGCGTGTCCCACTGGCCGTTGGTCATGGTGAGCACGATGTCGAACACCTTGAGCACCAGCACGGTGATCGTCGTCCACACGACGATGATGGTCGACATGATCTGCGGCACCATGATGCGCCAGAAGATCTTGAACGGGCCGGCGCCATCGATGACGGCGGCTTCCAGCGTGTCCTCCGGCACGCCGCGCAGCGCGGCGCCGAGGATCACGGTGGCGAACCCGGTCTGGATCCAGATGAGGATCGCCATCAGGAAGAAATTGTTCCAGAACGGCAGCGCGATCCAGACCTGCGGCGAACCGCCGAGGAATTCCACGACGGCGTTCAGGAGGCCGATCTGCTCCTGTCCCTGCTCGCGATAGTCATAGACGAATTTCCAGATGACCGAGGCGCCGACGAAGGAGATCGCCATCGGCAGGAAGATCAGGCTCTTGGCGATCGCTCCCCACCAGATGCGGTCGGTGAGAACGGCGATCACCAGCCCCAGCACCGTGCACAGCGCCGGGACGACCAGCAGCCACATCAGGTTGTTGAAGATCGATGTCTGGAACTGGGTGTCGCGCACCGCCCAGGCGAAATTGTCGATGCCGACGAACTCGCGGCCGGTCTTGTCGTGGAATGACAGCCACAGCGTCTGGAACACCGGATAGATGAGATAGATCACCAGCAGCAGCACGGCCGGCGCCAGGAACAGCCAGGGCCGGATCGATGTCTGCAGCCGCAGGTTCCTGATGGTCCGCGCATCGTTGGAGGCATTGACCGGCAGCATCCGGTCGAGCAGCAGGTTGGCGCCGAAGAAATAGGCCACGCATCCGCCGACGCCGATGAGCACGGTCAGCAGTGCGGAGAGCAACTGGGCTGTCACGACAAACCTCCCTTCCCTTGGCGCACGAGGGCGCCGCCGGGCATCGCGGCCGCGCCGCCTTGCAATGGCGCGAACCATGTTGCCCGGAGCATGCCGGACAACGGCCTTGCGTCAAGTGCGGGTGTTCCGGCCGCCCCCCGAAGGGAGCGACCGGAACGGGAGGATCACTTGATTTCGTCCCAGGACTTCTGGATCGACGCGGCGGTATCGGCGGCGGACTTGCCACCGACGAAATCCACCATGCCGGTCCAGAAGGCACCGGCGCCGATCTTGCCCGGCATCAGGTCGGAACCGTCGAAGCGGAACGTCGTCGCCGTGGCGAGGATATCGCCCTGCTTGCGCGCCGCATCATTGATGTAGGCGTCCGGATTGACAGACTTCAGCGGCGTCAGGAAGCCGCCATCGGCCATGAAGATCTCGTGGGCGAGCGGCAGCTTCAGGAAGTCGATGAAGGCGCGCGCGGCCTTGGAGTCCTTGGTGATGGCGACGAGCGTTCCGGCGCCGAGCACCGGGCGACCGAGCGCCTCGTTGGCCTTGTAGGCCGGGAAGTAGAAGAAGTCCGCGTCGGAGCCGACCTTCGTGCCTTCCGGGAAGAAGGAGGGAATGAAGGACGCCTGCCGGTGCATGTAGCACTTGGGCGGCGAGGCAAAGAGGCCCTTGGGGCTGTCGCGGAAGTCGGTGGAGGCAACGCCGGCCGCGCCGCCGTCGACCCAGGCATCGTTCTTGGCAAACGAGCCGAAGACCTCGATGGCGTTGACGACGCGCGGATCGTCGAACTTGATCTCGTTCTTGACCCAGCCGTCATAGACTTCCGGCGCCTGCGTGCGCAGCATCAGGTCCTCGACCCAGTCGGTCGCCGGCCAGCCGGTCGCACCGCCCGATCCCAGCCCGATGCACCACGGCCTGCCGCCATCCTTGACGATCTTGTCGGAGAGCGCGATCAGGTCTTCCATGGTCTGCGGGATTTCGTAGCCGGCGTCCTTGAAGTTTTCCGGCACGTACCAGACCAGCGACTTCAGGTCGGCCTTGTAGGGGAAGGCATAGAAGCTGGAGGCGCCATCCTTGCCGTTGTAGGTGCCGAGTTCGACCCACGACTTGCCGGCGCCGTAATTGTCGGAAACGTAGGCGGCGTCGCCATCGGTCAGGGGCGCAAGATAGCCCTTGGCGGCGAGATCGGCGAGCAGGCCGGGCTGCGGCAGGATGGTGATGTTGGCCGGGCTGCCGGCTTCGGTGTCGATGACGGCCTGCTGCTCGTAGTTTTCCGACGAGGAGTATTTCACGTCCGCGCCGGTGGCCTGGCGGAAATATTCCAGCACGACCTGGATGTGGGCTTCGTCGTCGCCGCGCCACGGTCCGAAGATCGTCAGCGTCTCGCCCTTCAGGTCAACCGCCTTCAGGGTCTCGAAATCGGCCCAACGGAACGGGCCTTCGCCGGGCTTGTACTTCAGGTCCGCGGCCTGCGCGGCGAACACAAACGCCGTTCCGGCCAGAAGGCCGGCAATGAGGGTCTTCATCGACATGGACAATCCTCCGTGGACGCATTGCACGGATGCCTAAACCGCGCGGACCGCAACGCGTCCTCCCGAACTGCCCGGCGGAACAAGACCCAAACCCCGAAAAGGATTTGAAAGCGCTTTAAATTGATTAAGCGACCGCCCTGTTTCAAAGTCAAGCGGCGGCGAAAGGGTTTTTCAGGCGACGATCCGGCATCGATGTTGAACGCTGAACGATTTAATACTACAATTGCAATAGCTTACAGCATGGTGCCAGAAAATCCCTGCTGCAATGCAGCAACTTTTTTGCGCTGCCTTCCGCTTGAATGCCACGGTAATTCGTGCATCCTTCGAATTGATACCGCTTTCAAATAGCGGTGCAATTCCGGCCCGGAAAGCCCAGGCTTCCCGGCGTTGTGGAACGGGTGGACCCCGATCGCCATGAATCTGAGGGAGTTTGCACAAAAAATCGGCCTCTCGCAAACCACGGTCAGCCGTGCGCTGAGCGGCTATCCGGAGGTCAAGCCGGCCACGCGCGAGCGCGTACTGGAAGCGGCACGCACGCTCGGCTATCGCCCCAACACTTCGGCCATCGGCCTGGCGACCGGGCGGGTGGGCGCCATCGGCATCGTGCTCATCGGCGGCGGCAATTACGGCCCGCACATGACGGAATTCCTTGGCGGGCTCGGCGCCAGGCTGACCAGGGACGATGTCGACATCCTGGTGACCACGGTCGAATCGCGCGAGGCGGAGATCGCGGTCTATCGCCGCTTCGCCGCCAGCAAGCGCGTGGACGCCGTCATCCTGCATTCGCCGTCGCTCGCCGACGAGCGCATCGAGGCGCTCAACGCGCTCGGCCTGCCGTTCGTGCTGCACGGCCGCGCGACGACCCGCCACGCCCATGCCTATCTCGACATCGACAATTACGGCGCGACACGGCTGGCGACCTCGCACCTTCTCGACCTCGGACACCGGCGCATCGCGCTGATCAACGGCTTTGCCGGGCGGACCTTTGCCGAGCACCGCCTCTCCGGGTTTCGCGACGCGCTCGCCGACAGCGGCGTTGCCTTCGACGAGAGCCTGACCGGGGGCGGCGAATTCACCGAGGAGATGGGGTTCCGCCTCATGAGCGGGCTGCTCGACCGGCCCGACCCGCCCACCGCCGTGCTTGCCGGATCCATGATGTCGGCGCTCGGCGCCATACGCGCGGCCCGCGTCGCCGGGCGGTCGATCGGCGCGGATCTGTCGCTCATCGCCCATGACGACGTGTTTTCCTACATCAGCCCGGAAAACCTGGTGCCGACGCTGACGACGACGCGCTCGTCGATGCGCGCGGCCGGCGAACGCATCGCCGAACTGACGCTTAGCCTGCTTGGCGGCGTAGCGCCTGCCGACC
>JBATNB010000258.1:0-2627 GCA_049290135.1 Rhizobiaceae bacterium | reverse complement strand
GGCGTCAGGCGCTCCGCCGTCCCGCCCGTGTAGGCAATCCCCTCCAGCGCCGGCTCCGGATCGAAGGCGGCCGGCGCGCGCAGCGCCATGCGCGCCACCATCCCCGGCGGCGAAAGCGTGTAGTCGGCCAGCCAGTCGATGAACCGGCGCATCGGCGCGGCGACCGGCGGGCAATCGAACACCCGGTCGATCGCCCTGAGCTTGCGCGCCTCGACCTTGCCCGCCGGACCGTCCCAGACGATCGCCGGCACCAGCCGCGGTCCGAGCGGTACCGCGACGATGTCGCCGGGCGGCGGCGGATCGGTGCCCGCCGCGGCTGCGTAGGTATAGGGTCCCGGCGCCGGCGTCGGCGTCATGACCGGAACGGTCGGGCCGGATTTCGAATCGTCTGACATGGTCGTGACCTTGCAATCGAATTCGATTATGGGAAAGCCGCCGCGGGCAGGATGGCGCAAAGGGAGATGAGCATGCAGTTCTTCGTCGATACGGCGGACGTGAAGGAAATCCGCGAGCTCAACGAGGCGGGCCTTGTCGACGGCGTCACCACCAACCCGTCGCTGATCCTGAAATCCGGCCGCGACATCTTCGAGGTCACCCGCGAGATCTGCGCCATGGTCGACGGGCCGGTTTCGGCCGAGGTCGCGGCGATGGAGGTCGACGGCATGATGCGCGAGGCCGAAGTGCTGGCCCGCATCGCGCCCAATGTCTGCATCAAGCTGCCGCTGACGCTCGAGGGCCTCAAGGCCTGCCGCCGGCTGGTCGCCGATGGCCACAAGACTAATGTGACGCTGTGCTTTTCCGCCAATCAGGCATTGCTTGCCGCCAAGGCCGGCGCGACCTACGTGTCGCCCTTCGTCGGCCGCATCGACGACACCGGCAGCGACGGCATGGCGCTGATTTCCGAGATCCGCGCCATCTACGACACTTACGGATTTTCCACCCGCATCCTCGCCGCCTCGATCCGCACCGTGAACCATGTGCGCGAATCCGCCATGATCGGCGCCGATGTCGCCACCGTGCCGCCGGCGATCCTGCGCCAGCTCGTGCGCCATCCGCTCACCGACAAGGGCATCGAGATGTTCATGGCGGACTGGGCGAAGACCGGACAAAAAATTAGCTGACGCGCAGATATTCGCCGCCGCGTTCAATTCCCGTTAACCCTGTTCGCCGAAAGTGCCCGCGACAACCGGGAGTGGTCTGGCGGGCATGGAACTTGCACAAGCGGCACGGGATGCTGAAGGCCGGTCCGTTCGCCGGTTGGCCGTACGGCTCGCCTCGTCCCTCGGTCGCGGCGAGGCCGATCTCCGTGTCGAGCGCGAATCGCTGGAATCCGCCCTCGCCCAGTTGCCCGCCCTGATCGGCGCACTGCTGATCGCCCATGCCGCCACCTCGTTCGTGTTCTTCGCCTATGCGCGCATCTGGTCGATCCCGGCGGCGGGGCTGTTGACCGCGCTGCTCCTGGCCGGCGTCCGCTGGCTGGCCCGCCCCGACGGCGACCAGCGGCAGGTGCGTCGCGGCCTGATGATCGCGCACGCCGCCACGGCGCTGTCGACGGCGTTGCTCATCACCGCCTCGATCGTCTCGGCCGATGCGTTTGGCGACGATCTGGTTCCTGGCCTGGCGCTCATCTGCCTCAACGCCACCACCGCCATCATGGTCGGGCTGGCCTTCGCCTCGATTCCGACGATCGGGCTGATCCAGCTTCTGATCGCCGGCATCCCCGGGCTGGCCAAGGTCTTCTACGACGGTATCGCCGTATCGATGGCCATCGCCATGATGTTCACCGGCGTCGTGGCGCTGATGGTGCGCATGATCATGCGCATGAACGCCGCCCGGCTGGAAAGCCGGCGCATCCGCGATTCGCTCGCCGAGAAGAGCATGCAGGCCGAGCTTGCCGATCGCGCCAAGTCGGAATTCCTGGCCAACATGAGCCACGAGATCCGCACGCCGATGAACGGCGTGCTCGGCATGGCCGAGCTCCTGGCCCGCACCGACCTCGACCCGCGCCAGAAGACTTTTACCGACGTCATCGTCAAGTCCGGCAATGCGCTGCTCACCATCATCAACGACATCCTCGACTTCTCCCGCATCGATGCCGGCCGCCTGGCGCTCGATCATGAACCGTTCGACCCGCGCGAGGCGGTCGAGGATGTCGCCGCGCTGCTGTCGCCTCGGGCCGCGGGTAAGGACATCGAACTGATCGTGCGTTTCGGCGACGGCCTGCCCCAGGCCGTGATCGGCGATGTCGGGCGCTTCCGCCAGATCCTCACCAACCTCGTCGGCAACGCCATCAAGTTCACCGAAATCGGCCATGTGCTCATCGACGTGACCGGGCGGACCGGGAAGGGCCTTTGCGCCATCGAGGTGGCGATCACCGACACCGGCATCGGCATTCCCGCCGGCAAGCTCGCCACCATCTTCGACAAGTTCACCCAGGTCGACGGCGCCTCCACGCGCCGCCACGAAGGCACCGGCCTCGGCCTGGCGATCGCCGCCAATCTCGTACGCCTGATGGGCGGTTCCATCGCCGTCGAAAGCCAGGTCGGCAAGGGCTCCGTGTTCCGCTATTCGCTCCGCCTCGAGGCGTCCGGCGCGGCGGTCGCGCCCGCCCACCCGCAGGCCCGCCC
>JBATNB010000257.1:0-6491 GCA_049290135.1 Rhizobiaceae bacterium | reverse complement strand
GTTCATGCCGCGCTTTCCCCGCGGCGGCGGCAGCGCCAACAAGGCGCCGGCCGCCGATGGCTCGCGCACGCTCTATCGCCTCGTCGATGGCGCGCCGGAAGCCGTCAGCGTCCACACCGGCGCCTCCGATGGCGACCGCACCGAAATCGTCTCCGGCCTCGTCGCCGGCGACAAGATCATCACCGGATCGACGGAAACGACAAAATGAGCGAACCGCTCGTCGCCTTCGAGAAGGTCTGGAAAAGCTACGGCGAAGGCGAGGCGCGCATCAACGCGCTCGCCGGCGTCGACATGACCATCCACCCGGGCGAATTCGTCTCCATCATGGGCCCGTCCGGGTCCGGCAAGTCGACGGCGATGAACATCATCGGCTGCCTCGACACGCCGACGCAGGGCACCTACCGGTTCGGCGGCATCGATGCCGGGCGCCTCGATCGCGGACGCCGGGCGGTGCTGCGCAACCTCTACATCGGCTTCGTCTTCCAGGGCTACAATCTTCTGGCCCGCACCACCGCGCTGGAGAATGTCGAACTGCCGCTCATCTATCGCGGCATCCCGCGCCGCAAGCGCCGGCTGATGGCGGCCGCCGCGCTGGCGCAGGTCGGGCTTGACGGCCGCGAGGACCATTCGCCGGCGCAATTGTCCGGCGGCCAGCAGCAGCGCGTCGCCATCGCCCGCGCCATCGTCTCCGATCCGGCGCTATTGGTGGCGGACGAGCCGACCGGCAACCTCGACACCAGGCGCAGCCACGAGATCATGGGGCTTCTTGCCGAACTCAACCGCACCCGCGGCCTGACCATCGCCATGGTCACCCACGAAGCCGACATCGCCGCCTTCGGCACGCGCATCGTGCATTTTGTCGATGGCGCCATCGCCAGCGACGAACAGAAGCTGGAGGCGGCCTGATGTTTTACGAGACCGTCGCGCTCGCCTTCCTCTCGGTCCGCCGCAATGCCATGCGCTCGTTCCTCACCCTGCTTGGCATCGTCATCGGCGTGGCGGCCGTCATCGCCATGATCACCATCGGCGCCGGCACCACCACCAAGGTGCGCCAGGACATTGGCCGCCTCGGGTCCAATCTGCTGATCGTGCGGCCCGGATCGCCGCCGACGCCGGGCTCGGCCGGTTCGCCGGCCCGCACCTTCGACGAGCGCGATGTCCGCGCCCTCAAGAACGGCCTCGACAACGTCAAGGCGGTGGCGGCGCAGTCGCAGCGCAGCGCCCGCATCGTCTATGGCACCGAAAGCCTGACGGCGCAGGTCGTCGGCGGCGATGGCGATTACCTCGCCTCGCGCGACTGGGCGGTGGTGGAAGGTCGCGCCTTCACCGAGACCGACGTGCGCGCCGGACTGGCCGTCTGCGTCATCGGCCAGACCGTCAGGACCCAGTTCTTCGGCAATGCCGATCCCGTCGGCGCCACGATCCGCATCGGCAAGGTGCCCTGCCGCGTCGCCGGCCTGCTCGAGGCCAAGGGCACGTCGAGCTTCGGCCAGGACCAGGACGCGGTGGTGATGATGCCGATCACCGCCTTCCAGCGCCGCGTCGCCGGTTCCAACGACATCGACACCATCTACATCGCCGCCAATGAAAACGCCGTCACCGCCGACATCCAGGTGAACGCCGAGGACATCCTGCGCGAGACCCGCCGTATCCGCTTCGGTTCCGAGGACGATTTCAACGTGCGCGACATGACCCAGATCGTCGAGGCGATGGCATCGACCACCAAGGTGATGTCGGGCATGCTGGGGGCGGTGGCCGCCGTCAGTCTGCTCGTCGGCGGCATCGGCATCATGAACATCATGCTCGTTTCGGTGACGGAGCGCACCCGCGAGATCGGCATCCGCCTCGCCATCGGCGCGCAGGAGCGCCACATCCTGGTGCAGTTCCTGGTCGAGGCGACGGTGCTGTCGGCGCTCGGCGGCCTGGCCGGCGTCGGGCTCGGCCTGCTGTTGTCCTGGGGCGCCTCCGAACTGACCGGCATCCCGTTCCAGCCGGACCTGTCCATCATCGCCTTCGCCGTCGGGTTCTCGGCGCTGATCGGCATGGTGTTCGGGTTCTTTCCGGCGCTGCGCGGCGCCAGGCTCGATCCGATCGACGCCCTGCGCCACGAGTGATTTCAAGGGCTTGGCGCAAAGCCCGGATTCAATTTGCCAGGCACATGATTCGATCTCTCAACGCGGCAGCGGGTTGGCCTCGTGCCAGTCGATGAGCGTGGCCATGTGGGGCGGCGCCGGCGCCGGCCGCTCACCGTGCGCCAGGATCACCGGCCCGTCGATCTCCGGATCCGGATCGCCGGCGACATGGTCGCGGATGCGTTGCGCGATCTCCTCGGCGTCCTGCTCCAGCCAGTAGCGGCGAAACAGCAGCACTGTCTCGCCGACCCGGGTGAGCCTGTATCCGGACTCCGTGCGGCATCCGGCGAGGTCGATCCCGGTTTCCTCCCGCACCTCGCGCCGCATGTTGGCCGGCGCATCCAGCCGCCCGTCGACGAAATCGGCGGGCTCGAACGAGCCGGCGGCGAAATAGACCTGGCCGGCATTGGCCGTGTGCCCGGCCATGCGGATGGCCACCAGGCGCCCGCAGGCGCCGACCGGCACGGCATGGGCAAACAGGTGCGCCACGCCATCGACGCCGCGGTTTGCCCGCCAGTGCATGAAGGCCGAGAACGGCACCGGATGCGACTGGCCGGTCAGCACCGCGTCGTCGCACGAAAGCGCTGAATGCAGCATCACCGTGCCGTCGAACAGGCGCGGATTGCGCCCTGTCTCGGCGCGCCAGTTCTCCGCGATCGCCTCGGCGTGCCGGGTCGCGTAGGGATGGATCGTCGGCGCGAGGCGGACATCGACATCGGCGATATCGGTCACGATGCCGGGCCGGAGCTGCCCGAACAGGGCGATGCGCTCAGGTGACATCGATGGTCACGGCGACCGGGCAATGATCCGAGGCCTTTGGCCGGTCCCAGCCGGTGCGCGGGAACCGCTCGACCTCCTGTCCCGGCGGAAACACCGTGCGGTGCGGCTGGCCGTTGCGCACCACCACGGGCACCGCGTTCGGGTTCCGCTCCGCCAGGCGCGGCGACAGCAGCAGGTAGTCGAGCTGGCACAGGTGCCGCTCCGCCGGCCCCCGCGTGTGGTAGAGCGTCCACCGGTCGGTCTCCGGCCGGCGCTCCATGACATTGTCTGAAAACCCGTCCGCGATCAGCGGATCGATGCCCGACCGCTCCTCGTTCACCAGCGAGAAGCGATGGCCGTCGAAGGCGTCGCCTTCCACGACGATGCGCTGCCGATAGTCGTTGAAATCCCCGCAGATGGCCCAGTTGCGCCGGGCCGCCCGCTCCCGCCCGAACTTGTCCTCGATGATGCGGCGCACCGCGCGCGCTTCCGCGTACCGCACCGGCATGGTCGCCTCGCGCCCGCTCAGGCCGTTGCGCGGGCTGCCCATCGATTTGAAATGGCTGGTGAAGATCGTGAACGGCTGACCGCCGATCTTCAGATTGACCTCGAGGCAGTCGCGCTTGAACACCTTGTCATGGCCGTCGATGCCCATCGCCTTCAGTTCCGGCGTGTGGATGCCGAATTCGTCGTAGGTGACGAAAGCATGGCTGGTCATCGACACGAACTCGATCGGCTGCCCGTGTCGCGTCTCGTTGCGGAACATCACCGCCACGTCGATGCCGCGGGAATCATTGCCGCTTGCCAGGTATTTGTTGAGATAGCCCTCGCCGATCATGCGGTAGAGATAGCCGAACTCGAAGGCACGCAGCGCGTCGAGATCGTCCACCTCCTGCAGGCAGATGATGTCGGCGCGCGTCGCGGCGATCGCCAGCGCGGTCAACTGCCGCGTGTCGTCGGACAGCGAGACCATGCGCGCCCGCTCCAGCGCCTTGTACTCCTCCTCGCTCGACGCCTGGAACAGCGACAGCACGCGGTCCTGCAGCAGCTCGTTGCGATAGCCGCCGAAATCGAAGCGACTCATCAGGTTTTCAACGTTGAACGTGGCGATGGTGACGGACATGTGCCGAAACTGACCGCTGGACGCGCCCTTGGCAAGGCAGCGCTTCCGTCTCGTTAACCGGTTTCGTTAGGGGTGATTTGAAGAATATCCGCTAATGCTAAATCATGATGATCGCCAACGCCTCATCCCAGGACCCTGCCCTGTCGCGGGAACACCCGCCGCGCGAGCATCGGCCGCGCGTGCTGAAGGGCGGATCGATCCTCAACGGCGTCAACAAGTCGGAAATTCCCTGCACCGTGCGCAATCAGCATGCCCATGGCGCCGAACTGCGCGTCAGCATCGACTGGATCATCGCCAAGGAATTCCTGCTCTACGTGCCGGTCGATGGCATCTGTTATCGCTGCGTGCTGCGCTGGCGCCGCGACGACAAGGCCGGCGTGTCATTCCATGGCACGGAGCCGAAACCGCATTGGCACTACGGCTGATCCGGTTCAGGAAAACGTCACGCCCGCGAAGCTGCCCGCCCGCCACGCCACGTTGGCGTGCCGGCGTCCGCCGGCGCCCTTGATCGTCAGTTCGAATTCGTTCGGCACCGCGGCGAACTCGCCGAAGGCGAGCCTGGCGCCGTGCTCGGAAAGGTCGCGCACCACGCATTCGAACGCCGAATAGCCGCCGTTGAAGGCGATGTGGCCGCCCCTGAACACGCGGTGGCGGCGTTCGTTGCGGCGTTCGGTTTCCCGGTTGGCCTCAAATCCTTGCAGCATGGTCATGGCAGGCTCCTCTGCTTTGCCTGAATCCATGCAAGTCCCGTGCCGCGCCGGAACGTGCCGGAATGGGACAGAGGCGGGTTGACAGCATTTATACATGAATACATATTCATGTATATTCCAGTCGCGCTGGAGGTTCGCCGATGGCTCTCGCCAGACACACTGACTCGCCCTGCACCCCGCAATATTTCCTCTTCGCCGTCGGCGCGGGCGGGCTTTTGATCTCCTTCTTCGTGTCCCTGCTGTGGCTGACGCCGAACCGGGGCCAGCGCGATGTCGTTGAACTGGTCGAACAGTTGCCCATGCCGCCATCCGGCCCGAACGCAAGCGGCGTCAACTGGCGAACAGTGCATAGATGAGCACAAAGAACAGGCCAATTGCCGCCATGGCGACACAATAGAGCGCGGCGGCCACGATAATCAGAGCAAACGATCCAAGCGTTTCGCGGAATTCCGAGCGCCAGTTTTCTCTGCGTCGGATAGCAACAATGATTGCGAATCCTAAGGCGAATATGATGAGCGGGCCGAAAGGCCCAGCCAGGGTTAAGATTTGCAATCCCCAGAAAAAAAATTCGCCCGTTGGAATTCTCCCTCTTTCCGCGCATCCTGCCACTGCTTCACCAAAAAGTGGAGCCCGGAATTGGAAAGCCGGAAAACCGAGGAGCCAGCACTATCGAGGTGCTTTACCATGGGTGGCTCAATCGAGAAGCTTCGCCTTGCCGGCCGAACAATTGCCATGATGGCAATCTTCGCCGTCCGCGCCGTGCGAAGCCATACCGCTAACCTGCAACCGCACTGGCGACGGATCGCGCAGCCCGAGTTTGCGCGCCGCTGACCAGCCCGAACGTTTCATCAAATTGCGGCGCCCGTTCCTGCGCGTTCATCAGCGCACGCTCATTCTAGGCGTTCGGCATCGGGAAGGTGTCGCCCGAGCGCGGCCGCGCCCCTTCCGCCGCCGCCGCCCTGGCGCTGGTCGCGGCGCAATAATCGTCGGTCCCGCCCTCCCCTGGGGCCGGTGACGAAAGGCCGGCGGAGCGATCCGCCGGCCTTTTTGGCTCAGGCCGCCGCCCGCAGCACCCGGCCGAGCCGGGCGATGCCCTCGGCGATCTCGGGTTCCGCCATGCGCGAGAACGACAGCCGGATGGTGTTGCCGCCCGAACCGTCGGCGAAGAACGCCTTGCCCGGCACGAACGCCACTTTCTCGCGCTTCAGGCATTCGGCCAGCAGTTCGGCGCCATCGAATGTCTCCGGCAGCGTGATCCAGACGAACATGCCGCCATCGGGATGCGTCCACGACACGCCCGCCGGCATTTCCGTATCGAGGGCCTTCAGCATCGCGTCGCGCCGCGACTGGTAGGCCGCCTTGATGCGCCCGACCTGGCCGGCAAAGTCCGCCACGGCCACCTTGTGGATGGCCATCTGGTTGAGCGTCGAGGAATGCAGGTCGGCGGCCTGCTTGGTCAGCACCAGCTTGCTGATCACCGGCGTGGCGCCGCACACCCAGCCGACGCGAAGGCCCGGCGCCAGCGTCTTGGAGAACGATCCGCAATAAAGCGTGCGCGTGTTCTCGATGCCGCCATGGCGCGCAATGTCGAGCGCCAGGATCGGCGGGATTTCCTCGCCCTCGTAGCGCAGCGACTGGTAGGCCGCGTCCTCGATCACCGGAATGTCGAGCGCCTCGGCCAGATCGAGCACGCGCTCGCGCGCCTCGCGCGACACCGTCTCGCCGGTCGGATTGGCGAAATCGCCCGACAGGTAGGCAAACTTGACC
>JBATNB010000256.1:0-4994 GCA_049290135.1 Rhizobiaceae bacterium | reverse complement strand
CGGCGGGCGCCCGCGTCCGAAGCTCTCGGCCGCCTCGGCAAGCTGCTGGATCGGCTTGATCTGGTTGCGCAGGAACAGGATGGCGATCGACAGCAGCACGATCGACGTGCCGCTCATCCAGGCCAGGAAGATGACGCTGTTCGACGCGTAGGCCTGGCTGCGGCGCGCGAACACGCGCAACGTGCGCTGCTCGTCGAGCTGGACCCGGATCTCGATGATGTTCGACGCGCCGACAGTATCGAGCCAGAATGGCCGGGCGATCTGGCGGGTGATCTCGGTGGACAGGGCCTGGTCGAGGTTGGAAAAGAACGGCTTGGTGCCCGGCGGCGGCAGCGCCTTTCCGGGCAACAGGTCGACCTTCAGCGCCAGCTGGTCCTGGGCGATCCGCAGCACCCGGTCGACGCCGGCTTCGCCGGTTTCGGCCTCGACCAGCTCGATGATGGCGGCGATGTCGCGCACGACGGCGGTGGACAGGCGCTGCGTGACGGCCAGCCAGTGCCGCTCCATGAAGACGAAGGCGACGATCGACTGCAGCAGGATGACCGGGGCGACGACGATGATCAGCGAACGGGCGAACAGCCCCTTGGGCATGGTCCGGCCGAGCCGGCGCGACAGGTTTCGCCAGGAGGCGCCGAGGCGCCGCGGCGGCGCGCCGGCCGACCGTTCGGCCCCGTTCACGCTGGTTTTTTCCATGGCCATGGTCCGGGCACGCTAAAGCAAGTCGGGGCCGGATTGAACCGGGCGGATCAATCGGCGCTCAAACGGTAGCCGACGCCGCGGACCGTCTGCAGCCACAGCGGATTGGCCGGGTCGGTCTCGATCTTGCGCCGCAGCCGGTTGATCTGCACATCGATGGTGCGTTCGCCGACATCGCCGCTTCCCGGCACGAGTTCATGGCGCGGCACGGTTTCGCCGGGGCGGCGCGCCAGCATCGACAGGATGTCCTGCTCGCGGTCGGTCAGGCGGACGACCTCGCCGGCCTTCTTCAATTCCCTGCGGCCGATCTGGAAGGTGTAGGGACCGAACACGACCTGTTCGTTCGGTTCGCTGGGCGGAGGCGCGGCGCGGCGCAGGATGGAGGAGATGCGCAGCACCAGTTCGCGCGGCTCGAACGGCTTGGTCAGGTAGTCGTCGGCGCCGGCTTCGAGCCCGGCGATGCGCGCTTCGGTCTCCGACAGCGCGGTGAGCATGAGAATGGGCACGTTGTGGATGGCGCGCAGCGAGCGCGTCAGATCGACGCCCGACTCGCCCGGCATCATCACGTCGAGCACCAAAAGGTCGAAGTCGAGGCCCTCAAGCCGGCGGCGCGCCTCGGCCGCGCTGGCGGCAACCGTGACGCGAAAGCCGTTGGCGGTCAGGAACTCCCGCAGGAGGCTGCGGATACGGGTGTCGTCGTCAACGACGAGGAGGTGCGGGGCGTCGTCGGCCGGAATCGGGATTTCTGTCATGCCTTGTCCTCGGCCGGCGGGTGATGCGGCAGGCGGTCGATCTGGTCGCGCAGGTTCGGCTCGACCATGGCGCGCAGGAACGCCTCCACCGCCAACCGGCTTCCCGGCCCGGCGTCACGAAGCGCATTGCGAATGCGGCCAGATTGCGGCGCGGCCAGCCTCAGCGCCAGGTCCCGGCCGTTTTCGGTCGGGTACAGTTCGCGCTGGCGGCGATCGCGTTCGCCCTGGACCTGGACGATGTGGCCGCCGTCGACAAGCTGCTTGAGCACCCGGGCGAGCGACTGCTTGGTGATCTGCAGCACATCGAGCAATTCGGCGACAGTCAGGCCCGGCTGCCGGTTGACGAAATGCAGGACGCGGTGATGGGCGCGCCCGAACCCGTATCGGGCGAGCAGGCGGTCGGGATCGGCGGTGAAGTCGCGATAGGCGAAGAACAGCAGTTCGATCAGGTCGAAATCCATGCCGCTTCCGGCGCCAAGCGCTTCGCGCACGGGAAGGTTGGCAACGCTGCGAGGAGTCCTGGTCATGCCTGCGGTCCGGAAATATGTCAGCCTTTATGACATGAAATCGCGCCATGTCACCGTCCGAAGTCGGCGCCGGCCCGATCCGGATCGGCGGGGCGGCCGGGTGCCGTCGCGGTGGCATGCCGCGGAGCGGCGGGCGCAGGATTTTCGGTTAACGAAACGGTTACGCGTTTGACTTTCGTCGAATACGGGTTTTCATAGCGTCGCCGCCAGCAATCGAGCGGTGCAACCCCCGGGGGAGACCTATGGAACAACTCATTCCGATCATCATCCAGGCAGTTTCCGGCGCGGCCGGCGGCGGCATCGTCTCGTCGCTCCTCAAGCAGGCTGCCATGCAGATGCTGCCGAAACTCATCGCCGGCGCGGTCGGCGGCATCGGCGGCGGTCAGGTGCTGGGCGGCATGCTCGGCGGCATGCTCGGCGGTGACGCGGCCGGCGGCATGGATATCGGCAACATCCTCGGCCAGGTCGTGTCCGGCGGTCTCGGCGGCGGCGTGCTGACCGCGATCGCGGGCGCCGTCATGGGTGGCATGAAGAAGTAATTCCCGACCATCGTCCGGGTTTTGACGGGCGGCGCCGATGGCGTCGCCCGTTTGCTTTTGCGGGTGTTGCGTTTATGCCGGCACGGCAAGACAAGGAGTGTCGCATGGGCAGGCTCGCCGGACTGATCGTTCCCGTCACGCCGTTCCAGCAGAATTGCACGCTGCTCTACGACGAGGCGACGAAAGAGGGAGTCGTGGTCGATCCGGGCGGCGACACGGAGCGGATCCGCGAGGCGATCGACAGCGCCGGGATCGCAGTCAAGGCGATCTGGATCACGCACGGCCATATCGACCATGCCGGCGGCGCGATGGATCTCAAGGACGCGCTCGGCGTGGACATCCTCGGGCCGCATGCCGACGACAAGCCGCTGCTCGACCGGCTCGAGGCGCAGGCGGCTCAGTTCGGCCTGTCAGGCGCGGTGCGCAACGCGGTTCCCGACCGTTTCCTTGCCGAGGGCGAGACGGTCTCGTTCGGCGCCCATGTCTTCGAGGTGCTGCACTGCCCGGGGCATGCGCCGGGCCATGTGGTCTATTTCAACCGCGCGGCGCGCTTCGCCCATGTCGGCGACGTGCTGTTTCGCGGCTCGGTCGGGCGGACCGACCTGCCGGGCGGCAATCATGCGCAACTGATCGCCTCGATCACCGGAAAGCTGCTGCCGCTCGGCGACGATGTCGGGTTCGTCTGCGGGCACGGGCCGGGCGGACGGTTCGGCGAGGAGCGCCTGACCAATCCGTTCCTGAAATGAAACCCCGCGCGTTGCCGCGCGGGGTGTGCCGATGCCGCTTCGACGCTCGGTCGGGTCAGTCCAGCGTGCAGAACTTCCGCTTGCCGGACTTCGCCATGAAGGTGCCGCTGCGCGGATCGAAGGTGCGGTAGCGATCGGCGCACTGCTCGGCCCATTCGGCCGTCCAGGGTTCCGGTGTCCAGTCGCTGTCGTCATAGGTGATGACCTGCGGCTCCACCTGGTGCGGGCGCGACGGATAGCGGTCCCAGTGCGGGCGCGGGCGCGGTTCGATTTCGACGCTGTCGGCATTCGCGGCGCCGACGATGATGGCGCCGATGGCGACGCCGAGGATGCCGGCGGCCAGCAGGTCGCCGCCATTGTGATGCGGGCGGTTGACGACCGGACGGCGATGATGCGGGCGGTGGAGTTCGTCGGCGAAGGCGCCCGCGACAGGCGCGAGCGTGGTCGCGCCGACGGCAAGGGCAAGGACAGCGGTCCTGAAGATGCGAGCCATGGTTCGGTCTCCCTGTCGGGCAAATCGCGGCATCTCCGGTGGAGCGCCGTTCGCCCTGTGGGGATCGTTATGGCGTTTCGCGGCTGAACGCGGGCTGAACGGAACCGTCAGCCCGCCGACAGGTTGACGGCCTTCGGCCCCTTGCCCCGCTTGTCAGGCTCGGTGTCGAAGGACACTTTCTGTCCCTCGTCGAGACCCTGCAGGCCGGATGCCTGGACAGCGGAGATATGAACGAAGATATCGCTGCCGCCTTCTTCGGGCACGATGAACCCGAAGCCTTTGTCCCGATTGAAGAATTTTACGGTGCCGGTGTACTGGCCCATTCCATGCGCTCCTCTGCCATCGCATCGGGTATTCTCCCGGATGGACCGATGCTGGGAGCCGCGTGCCGCCCGGGGCCTTGGCTTGCCCTCATCGCGGCGCTCCCGGCAGAATTTCCGTCCGGGGCATTTCCGACTGCGCGTCCGCGCCCGAGAAGGGCGCGGACAGGGAGCATAGTGATCTTGTGCGGGCGCGGCTGGCAAGAAAAAGTTTTTGCCGGCCGCGCGCCGATTTCACCAGCGCTTGTCGTTGCAGTCCAGCAGCACGTTCTGCATCTGGCCGTCGACGATCATGGTGACGAAGCGGATCGAGCATTCGCCCTTGCGGATCTTCCGGTTCGGCGTCTGCGCGGCGATGACAAGCGCGTTGGCGCCGGCAGCGCCGGGGCCGCCCTTGCCGACGGAGACGGTCTGGGCCGAGGCGACGCCGGAAACGAGGGTGGCGGCGGCGAAGGCGGCGAGGGCGATGCGACGGTTGAACATGATGTGATCCTCCTGGTTGCGGGCGGTTCATCCGCTCCTGTCCATTGGTCGCTGCGGCGGCGCGAAAGGTTCACCGGGCCTGGATTTTTTCTTGAGAAAACAGTCGCGGCCGCGCCGTCCAGAACGGCCGCGCCGGCGCACTCCGCAAGGAAGGCGCCGGCGCTTCGGGTCGGGATCGCTGGGGGCGTTTGCAGACAATCCCGCCGTTTCGTGACTGCCGGGAGGTCAGAGCCGGCAGCGACGGATCTTGCCGCTCGCGGAGATGTAGGTGTCGGTTTCCTCGTCGTAGGTCATGTAGCGGGCCTCGCAGCGGGCGACGTGCAGGTCCCAGGAGTCGACGATGCGGTGATGGCGGCGATTGGCGGCCTCGTTGGCCAGCGCGCCGATGACGAACCCGCCGGCGCCGGCAAGCAGGGCGGCTTCGGCCGGGGTGAGCGG
>JBATNB010000255.1:0-1880 GCA_049290135.1 Rhizobiaceae bacterium | reverse complement strand
CTCCTCCGCCGCGCGCACGATGCGGTTGCCGGCGAAGCCGACCCCGGAGGAAAAGTCCGGCGCGCGGTCGAACAGCGAGTTCAAGGCTCGGTCCGCAGCGCCTGGCGCAGCCGGTCGGCGAAGCGGTGGAACTCTTCCGCCCGCCACGGCGTCCGCGGCCCCGTGCCCCACACCGGACCCGGCCAGTTCGGATCGTTCTCGAACCGCGCGATGACATGCACGTGCAACTGCCGCACGATGTTGCCGAGCGCGCCGGTGTTGATCTTGTGGCAACCGGTGGCGCGCTCGAGCGCCTCGGCCGCCATGTTGGTCTCGAAGGTCAGCATCGCCTGGTCGAGCGGCGTCAGGTCGTGAACCTCCTCCACGCCCGGCCGCTGCGGCACCAGCAGCAGCCACGGCCAGCGGCTGTCGTCCATGATGCGCAGTTCGCAAAGGCCCAGCCACAGGAAGGGCCGGGAATCGGCGTCCAGGCGGCGATCGAGCTCGAAACCGGCCTTGACGCGCGGCAGCACCGTGGGATCCTCCCTCTCCGGCCCTGCGGCCTGTTTGGGAACACGCTATTGCGCGCCGGGCCGCGCCGCAAGCGCCGCGACGCTTGCTTTTCGCCGCCCGATTGCCGATATGAGGCCCGGGAGGTTGGCCGTGGACGCTCCACTCGCCAACCGGGTCAGGTCCGGAAGGAAGCAGCCCCAACGAGTTTCGGCGCGGGTCGCGTCGTCAGCCTCCCGCCTGCCGCCTCCGGTGCGGCCAGTCGACGAGCGGATGCGCCATGACCGAGACGAACGCCGGCCGGGACGCTGCCCGCGGGGCCTATCGGGTCCTGGCCCGGAAATACCGTCCGAAGGATTTCTCCGACCTGATCGGCCAGGAGCCGATGGTGCGCACGCTGACCAACGCGTTCAGGGCCGGGCGCATCGCGCAGGCCTGGATGCTGACCGGCGTGCGCGGCGTCGGCAAGACCACGACGGCGCGCATCCTGGCCCGGGCGTTGAACTACCGGACGGCTGACATCGACCGGCCGACCGTCGAGCTCGGCGAACCCGGCGAGCATTGCCAGGCGATCATGGAGGGGCGCCATGTCGATGTCGTCGAGATGGACGCGGCATCGCACACCGGCATCGACGACGTGCGCGAGATCATCGAGCAGGTGCGCTACGCACCGGTATCGGCGCGCTACAAGGTCTACATCATCGACGAGGTCCACATGCTGTCGACGCAGGCGTTCAACGGCCTGCTGAAGACGCTGGAGGAGCCGCCGCCGCACGTGAAGTTCATCTTCGCCACCACCGAGATCCGCAAGGTTCCGGTGACGGTGCTGTCGCGCTGCCAGCGCTTCGACCTGCGCCGCATCGAGGCGGGTGAACTGATCGCCCATCTCACCTCCATCGCCGCCAGCGAGGGCGTCACGGTCGCCGCCGATGCGCTGGCGATGATCGCCCGCGCGGCGGAGGGATCGGTGCGCGATGCCCTGTCGCTGCTCGACCAGGCCATCGCCCATGGCGCCGGCAGCGTCGATGCCGACGAGGTGCGTGCCATGCTCGGACTGGCCGACCGGGCGCGCGTGATCGACCTGTTCCGCCGCCTGGCGGAGGGCGACGTCCAGGGCGCGCTTGCCGAGTTTCGCGGCCAGTACGACCAGGGCGGCGACCCGGCGGTCATCCTGACCGACCTCGCCGCATTCACCCATTTCGTCACGCGGCTGAAATTCGCCCCCGAGGCGATCAGGGATCCGGCACTCTCCGAGGCCGATCGGCGCGCCGGGACCGAGTTCGCCGAGGCGCTGGGCGTGCGCATCCTGTCGCGGCTGTGGCAGATGCTGCTCAAGGCCGTCGGCGAAACGCGCGAGGCGCAGAATCCGCTCGCCGCGGCCGAGATGGCGC
>JBATNB010000254.1:0-10314 GCA_049290135.1 Rhizobiaceae bacterium | reverse complement strand
CGCCCAGGCGGTGGCCGAGACGCTGGCGGCGCTGGTGCAGGTGCAGCTGGCGCGCCGCGGGGCGCGGATGCCGTTCGGCAACTGGGTGTTCGTGTCGGACCTGAGGACCGGGGCGTTTTCCGGCGGTTCGGGCGAAGAGGCGCTGCTGATGGCCGGGGCGGCGCAGATGGCGCGGTATTATGACCTGCCCGGTTCGATCGCCGCCGGCATGACCGATTCCAAGGCGCCGGACTACCAGGCCGGCATGGAAAAGGGGCTGACGCTGGCGCTCGCCGGCCTGTCGGGCGGCAACATGGTCTATGAGGCGGCCGGGATGATGTCGTCGCTGATGGCGACCTCGTTCGAGGCCATGGTGATCGACAATGAACTCATCGGCTCGGTGCAGCGGACGCTGCGCGGCATCGAGGTGGACGATGCGACGCTGTCCTACGATGTCATCGCCGACGTGACGCTCAACGGTCCGAACCATTTTCTCGGTCATCGGCAGACTCTGCTGCGCATGGAAAGCGAATTCCTCTATCCGGCGGTGGCCGACCGCAGGTCGCTGGCGTTGTGGGAGGCGGGAGGCCGGGACGGCATCATCGAGCGCGCCCGCGCCGTCGTGACCTCGGTCCTCGGCACGCATTTCCCGTCCTTCGCCGGCGAGGAGGCGGATGAATCGCTGCGCCGGCGGTTTTCCCTCGGCCTGCCGCGCAGCGCGATGAGCGCGGCGGGGACACGCTGGAACCGGACGCCGGAGCGCCGGCGGGCTGGCGCGGACCGGCGAAGCGGGCTATAGAGGCCGCCGCGAAAGCATGGAGTCCACGATGAAGATCCCGCATCCGACCCAAAGGCCTGGCCGCCGGTTGCAGACCGGCGCCGTGGCCCGCTGAACCCAGCCTTCGCCGAACGAAGTCCGAACCGGATCCCAGACGCGAACGCTGCGCTCTTCCCCGAGCAAGACGAGATCGCGTCATGATGAAGACCCAGTCCCCGTTGATCCGCTCCCGGCCGCGTTTGCCGCGGCCGACCGCCGTTTCCCGTTCGCTGTCCGCGCCGCGCGGAAGGAATTGAGACCCCGCCATGTTCGCCTGGTTCGAAAGACGCCTCGATCCGTTCCCGCCCGCCGAGCCGAGCGAGCCGCCGAAGGGGCTCGTCGCCTTCTGCTGGCATTTCACCAAGCCGGCCTGGGGCTACATCGCGCTGATGGCGGTGCTGACGGCGCTGATCGCCATCGTCGAGGTGTGGCTGTTCGGCTTCCTCGGCAGCATCATCGACTGGCTGTCGGCGCAAAGCCGCGAAAGCTTCCTCGCCACGCAGGGCTGGAAACTCGCCGGGATGGCGCTGGTGGTGCTGCTGGTGTTCCCGCTGATGATCGTGTCGCACTCGCTGATCACGTTCCAGACGCTGTTCGGCAACTACCCGATGCGCATCCGCTGGTTCGTGCACCGCTACCTGCTGAAGCAGTCGATGGCGTTCTACCAGGACGAGTTCGCCGGCCGCATCGCCACGAAGCTGATGCAGACCGCGCTCGCGGTGCGCGAGACGGTGATCAAGCTCGCCGACGTGCTCAACTACGTGGTGGTCTATTTCGGCGGCATGATCGTCATCGTCGGCGGGTCGGACTGGCGGCTGGCGATGCCGCTCGTCGTCTGGCTCGCGATCTATGTGCTGACGCTGCGCCATTTCATCCCGCAGCTCGGCGAAGTGGCCGAACGGCAGGCCGACGCGCGCTCGACGATGACGGGCCGCATCGTCGACAGCTACACCAACATCCAGACCGTGAAGCTGTTCAGCCATGCGCGGCGCGAGGCCGACTATGCGCGCGAGGGCATGGGCCAGTTCATGGACACGGTCTATGCGCAGGGCCGGCTCATCACCAAGGTCGACCTGTCGGTGCACCTGCTCAATTCGCTGCTGCTGTTTGCCACCGGCGCGCTCGCCATCTGGCTGTGGCTCGACGGCGCGGTCACCGTCGGCGCGGTGGCGGTGGCGATCGGCCTGGTGCTGAGGATCTGGGGCATGTCGCAATGGATCATGTGGGAGATGACGGCGCTGTTCGAGAACATCGGCACCGTGCAGGACGGGATCTCGACCATCTCGCTGCCGCGCCTGGTGCAGGACCGGCCGGGCGCGCTGGCGCTGGCGGCGCCGCGCGGCGAGATCGTCTTCGACGACGTGTCGTTCCACTATGGCAAGGGCAAGGGCGTGATCGGACACCTCACCCTGTCGATCCGGCCGGGCGAGAAGGTCGGGCTGGTCGGGCGTTCCGGCGCCGGCAAGTCGACGCTGGTCAACCTGCTGCTGCGCTTCCATGATTTGGAAGGCGGCCGGATCGCGATCGACGGCCAGGACATCGCCGGCGTGACGCAGGAAAGCCTGCGCGCCGCCATCGGCATGGTGACGCAGGACACCTCGCTGCTGCACCGCTCGGTGCGCGACAACATCCTCTACGGCCGTCCCGATGCCAGCGAGGCGGAAATGATCCACGCGGCCGAACGCGCCGAAGCGGCGGGGTTCGTGGCCGGGCTTGCCGACGCCAAGGGCCGGGCGGGCTACGACGCCCATGTCGGCGAGCGCGGCGTGAAGCTGTCCGGCGGGCAACGCCAGCGCGTCGCCATTGCCCGGGTCATGCTCAAGGACGCGCCGATCCTCATCCTCGACGAGGCCACGTCGGCACTCGATTCGGAAGTGGAGGCGGCCATCCAGGAGAATTTCTCGCGCCTGATGGACGGCAAGACGGTGATTGCTATCGCGCACCGCCTGTCCACCATCGCGGCGATGGACCGGCTGATCGTGATGGACAAGGGCGAAATCGTGGAGCAGGGCACGCATGACCAGCTCGTCGCCGGCGGCGGGCTCTACGCCGACCTGTGGAACCGCCAGTCCGGCGGGTTCCTGATCGACGAGGCGGAAGGCGCGGTGGCGGCCTGATGGCGCGGAGCGGCGTGATTGAGCGGTTCTGGCGCGCGGTCGAGCGAATCGTGCCGCCGTTCGCCGACACCGATCGCGAGGTGCTGCCGCAGACGACCGGCGAGTTCATTCTCTACTTCGCGCGCCAGGCGCGCGGCGCCTTCCTGCTCCTGGTCATCGTCGGCGGGTTCGCCGGCGCGGTGGACGCGGCGCTCTACTGGGCCGTCGGCTGGCTCATCGACATGCTCGACGGATCGTCGCCGGCGACGATCCTCACCGAGCGCTGGCAGGAGTTCGCCGGCCTCGGTTTCCTGCTTCTGGTGGCGCGGACGGCGACGATGATCGCCTCGTCGGTGGCCGAGCAGCAGGTGGTCGTGCCCGGCTTCTACACCATGACCCGCTGGCAGGTGTTCCGCCGGGTGATGGAGCAGCCCTACGCCTATTACCAGAACGATTTCGCCGGGCGCATCGCCACCAAGATCCTGCAAGGCTCCGACGCGGTGGGCGAGTTCCTCGTCTCCATCCTGCAGACGCTGTGGTCGTTTGCCACCTTCCTCGTGCTGTCGACCACGATCCTGATGACGCTCGACGTGAAGATGGGCCTGGTGATGGCGCTGTGGGGCGGGTTCTACCTGTGGATCGCACGCGCGCTGCTGCCGCGGGTCCGCGATGCCGGGCGCGCGGCGGCCGACCGGCGTTCGGTGCTGACGGGGCGCATGGTCGACGCCTTCACCAACATTGTCGCCGTCAAGCTGTTCGATGGCGGCCGGCGCGAACACGCGTTCGCCCGCGAGGGGTTCCAGGAGCATTACGAGGCGGTCATCGCGCTGACCCGCGCCATCACCACGGTGCGCGCCGCCGTGGCCCTCGGCAATTCGGCGATGATGACGGCGGTTGCCGCCCTCGCCGTGCACGAATGGATGGCCGGGCGCATCAGTTCCGGCTCCATCGCGGTGGCGCTCGGCCTGGTGTTCCGGCTGAACCAGATGTCGAGCTGGATGATGTTCAACATCAACAGCCTGATCCGCAACTGGGCGACGGTGACGGATGCCATCGGCACGGTGTCGGTGGAGCCGGCCATCCGCGACGCGGCGGATGCGCACGCCATCGGCCGGGTGCGCGGCGAACTCGCCTTCGAGGGCGTCACCTTCCACTATGGCAAGTCGAAGGGCGTGATCGAGGCGCTGTCCTTCGCCATCCGGCCCGGCGAGAAGGTCGGCCTGGTCGGCCGCTCCGGCGCCGGCAAGACCACGGTGGTCAATCTGGCGCTGCGGCTGTTCGACGTCGAGGCCGGCCGGATCACGCTCGACGGCCATGACATCAGGGCGCTGACGCAGGCATCGCTGCGCGACCAGTTCGGCGTTGTCGTGCAGGAGCCGATGCTGATGCACCGCTCCATCAGCGACAACATCGCCTATGGACGGCCGGGGGCCGGCGAGGCCGACATCATCGCCGCGGCGAAAAAGGCGCAGGCGCACGATTTCATCCTCGGGCTGGCCGACACGCGCGGGCGTTCGGGCTACGAGGCGCAGGTAGGCGAGCGCGGCGTGAAGCTGTCCGGCGGGCAGCGCCAGCGCATCGCCATCGCCCGCGTCATGCTCAAGGACGCGCCGATCCTCATCCTCGACGAAGCGACCTCGGCGCTCGATTCCGAGGTCGAGGCGGCCATCCAGGACAATCTCTTCCGGCTGATGGAAGGCAAGACGGTGATCGCCATCGCGCACCGCCTGTCCACCATCGCGGCGATGGACCGGCTGATCGTCATGGACCGGGGCGCCATCGTCGAGCAGGGCACGCATGAGGCCTTGATCGCGGCCGGCGGGATCTATGCCGGCCTGTGGAAAAGACAGTCCGGCGGGTTCCTGCGCGATGTACCGCTGGAGCAGGCGGCGGAGTGAGCCGGCGGGCGCCCGCGACATTGTGGCCCGCGCCGGAGAGGCGTCTGGACAAGCCCATTTCCGCCGCATAGAACCTCCCGCAAACGTTGGGGGAGAATCCGCGCTTTGTGCGGTGCGCGCAGGCGCGCCCGCCGCCGGGACAGGCCCCCAGCAACGGACTGACGAACCAGGAGGACTACTCCGTGAGCGCAACCGCCGCAGAACCGAGCCGTCGCGATTTCCTCTACATTGCCACCGGCGGCGCGGCCGCGGTGGGCGCGGCCGCCGCCGTGTGGCCGTTCATCGACCAGATGCAGCCGGACGCCTCGATGCGGGCCCTGTCGTCGATCGAGGTCGATATTTCCGGCGTCGAGCCCGGCATGTCGCTGACGGTGAAGTGGCGCGGCAAGCCGGTGTTCATCCGCAACCGCACGCCCGAGGAAGTCGAGGCGGCGAAGGCGGTCAAGATCGAGGAACTGAAGGACGCTTCGGCCCGCAACGCCAACGTGACGGGCGACGTGCCGGCGACCGACGATGCGCGCGCCGTCGCGGGCAAGGAAAACTGGCTGATCATGGTGGGCGTGTGCACGCATCTGGGTTGCGTGCCGCTCGGCCAGTCCGGCGATTTCGGCGGGTGGTTCTGCCCGTGCCACGGTTCGCACTACGATACGGCCGGGCGCATCCGCAAGGGTCCGGCGCCGGAGAACCTGCCGGTTCCGGCGCTGACGTTCATTTCCGACACCGTCGTCAAGATCGGCTGAGGACAAGGGGGAGCACCACATGAGCGGTGGACATTCGACCTACACGCCGAAGACGGCGATCGAACGCTGGATCGATGCGCGCATGCCGCTGCCGCGGCTGATGTACGATTCCTTCGTCAGCTACCCGGTTCCGCGCAATCTCAATTATGCCTACACGTTCGGCGGCATCCTCTCGATCATGCTGATCGTGCAGATCCTGACCGGCGTCGTGCTGGCGATGCACTACGCCTCCAACACCAGCCTCGCCTTCAACTCCGTCGAAGGCATCATGCGCGACGTGAACTGGGGCTGGCTGCTGCGCTACATGCACTCCAACGGCGCCTCGTTCTTCTTCATCGCCGTCTACATCCACATCTTCCGCGGCCTCTACTACGGTTCCTACAAGGCGCCGCGCGAGCTGCTGTGGATCCTCGGCGTGCTCATCTACTTCCTGATGATGGCGACCGGGTTCATGGGCTACGTGCTGCCCTGGGGCCAGATGAGCTTCTGGGGCGCCACGGTCATCACCGGCTTCTTCACCGCCTTCCCGGTGGTCGGCGAATGGATCCAGCAATTGCTGCTCGGCGGCTTCGCGGTCGACAATCCGACACTCAACCGCTTCTTCTCGCTGCACTACCTGCTGCCGTTCATGATCGCCGGCGTGGTGGTGCTGCATGTGTGGGCGCTGCATGTCACCGGCCAGACCAACCCGACCGGCATCGAGCCGAAATCCTCCACCGATACCGTGCCGTTCACGCCGCACGCGACCGTGAAGGATGCGTTCGCCATGGTCGTGTTCCTCGGCGTCTATGCCTACTTCGTGTTCTACATGCCGAACTATCTCGGCCATCCCGACAATTACGTCGTCGCCAACCCGTTGAAGACGCCGGCGCACATCGTCCCGGAATGGTACTATCTGCCGTTCTACGCGATCCTGCGCGCCGTCACCTTCAACATCGGCCCGATCGACTCCAAGCTCGGCGGCGTGCTGGCCATGTTCGGCTCCATCGCGGTCCTGTTCGTGGTGCCGTGGCTTGACTGGTCGAAGATCCGCTCGGCGGTCTATCGTCCCTGGTACAAGCTGTTCTTCTGGCTGTTCGTGATCGACTCCATCTTCCTGGGATGGCTCGGCTCGCGCCCGGCGGAAGGCACCTACGTGGCGATGGCGCAGGTCGCGACCGCCTACTACTTCGCCTTCTTCCTCATCATCATGCCGCTGCTCGGCCTGTTCGAGACCCCGCGCAAGCTTCCGAACTCGATCACGGAAGCGGTGCTGGGCAAGAACAAGGCCAAGGCCTGACGGTACCGGAGCGCAAGGGATTCCAGCGATGAAGACGATCATCAAGACCATCGGCGCGATCGGTATCGGTCTCACCCTTTCGCTCGGCGGCGCGTTCGCCGAGGAGGCCGCCCACAACGTGGCCGAACCGACCCACTTCCCGATCATCAAGCCCAGGGAGCAGTCCTGGTCGTTCGCCGGTCCGTTCGGCACCTACGACAAGGGCCAGCTGCAGCGCGGGCTGAAGGTGTACAAGGAAGTCTGCTCGGCCTGCCATTCCATGCAGCTCGTTCCCTTCCGCACGCTGGAAGACCTCGGCTATTCGGAAGAGCAGGTGAAGGCGTTCGCGGCCGAATACGAAGTCACCGACGGCCCCAATGACGACGGCGAGATGTTCACCCGCAAGGCGGTTCCCGCCGACCGGTTCCCCTCGCCGTTCCCGAACGAGCAGGCGGCGGCGGCGTCCAACAATGGCGCGGCACCGCCGGATTTCTCGCTGATCGCCAAGGCGCGCGGGGTGGAGCGCGGCTTCCCGCTGTTCGTCATCGACATCTTCACCCAGTATGCCGAAAGCGGCCCGGACTACATCCATGCGCTGCTGACGGGCTATGACGAGCAGCCGCCGCACGGCATGGAGGTCCCGGAGGGGACCTACTACAATCCGTATTTCGTCGGCGGCAAGTCGCTGTCGATGGCGCCGCCGCTCTCGGCCGATGTCGTCACCTATGACGATGGCTCGCCGCAGACGGTCGACCAGTATGCCCGCGACGTTTCGGCGTTCCTGATGTGGGCGGCCGAGCCGCACCTGGAGGCGCGCAAGAAGACCGGCTTCGGCACCATGATCTTCCTCGTGATCCTGGCCGGCATGGTCTACATCTCCAAGAAGAAGGTGTGGGCCGACACGGCGCACTGAACCGGCATCGGGCTGTGGAGTTTCGGGAAGGGCGGCGTCTGCCGCCCTTTTCTTTTGCCGCGGCGATTGGCATGAAGGCGGGAGAGGGGTTGTCGATGAAGACCACGCTTGAACAGACGCTGCGCGGCGCCATCCGCACGATTCCCGACTATCCCAAGCCGGGGATCCTGTTTCGCGACATCACCACGCTGCTCGGCAATGCGCGGGCGTTCCGCCGCGCCGTCGACGAAATGGTGCACCCGTTCGCCGGCACCAAGATCGACAAGGTCGCCGGCATCGAGGCGCGCGGCTTCATCCTCGGCGGCGCCATCGCGCACCAGCTTTCGGCCGGCTTCGTGCCGATCCGCAAGAAGGGCAAGCTGCCGCATCACACGGTCCGCATCGCCTACAGCCTCGAATATGGCGTCGACGAGATGGAGATGCATACCGACGCGGTGCATCCGGGCGAGAAGATCATCCTGGTCGACGACCTCATCGCCACCGGCGGCACAGCGGAGGGGGCGGTGAAGCTGCTGAAGAAGATGGGCGCCGACATCGTGGCGGCGTGCTTCGTCATCGACCTGCCCGACCTTGGCGGCCGCGCCAGGCTGGAGGCGCTCGACGTGCCCGTGCACACGCTCATCGCCTACGAAGGGCATTGAGGCGCGGGCGCCCGCCGCTCATCCCGTCCGCAGCAGCGCGGCGTTGTCGAATTCGACGACCTGCTCGCCGTTCTGGTTGACGCCCCCGGAATGCAGTTCCATCAGCCGCCAGCCCTGGCGACTTGCAAGCGCGCGATGTCCGGTGACGCGGCGCGTGTAGGTGATGGTGTCGCCGGCCATCACCGGCTTCAGCCATTTCAGGTTGCGGAAGCCGGGTGAGGGCCCGAATTCCGGCGCGGGTCCTTCGCCGGTCCACTCGCGCCGGTGCAGCGCGTCCTCGTTCAGCATGTTGAGCCGCATCCACATGGCCACCGTGTGCCAGCCGGAGGCGCACAGGCCGCCGAACACGCTGCGCCGGGCGGCCTGTTCGTCGAGGTGGAAGGGCTGGGGATCGTATTTTTCGGCAAACCGGACGATTTCGGCCGCCGTGAAGGTGTGGCTGCCCAGGATGATCGTCTCGCCGGTGCGCAGATATTCATCAAGCGTCATCGCCGGCCTCCGGAGCGCGCAGCAGGAACATGCCGGTATTCCTCAGCTCCAGCACGGTCTCGCCGCGCTGGTTGCGCAGGTCGACCACGGAGGTGACGAAGCCGAGGTCGCGGCGCGATTTCGACCGCCGCCGGTCGATGACGGTGACGGTGCCCGACAGCGTGTCGCCGGCCAGCACCGGCTTGCGCCAGTTGACGTAGTCGACGCCGGGCGCGCCCTGCGAGGTCGATTCGAGCAGGAAGGCGTCGCACATCATGCGCATCATCATCGCGCATGTGTGCCAGCCCGACGCCGACAGCCCGCCCAGGATGGACCGGCGGCCGGCTTCCTCGTCCAGGTGGAAGGGCTGCGGGTCGAATTCTGCGGCGAACTCGACGATCTCGTCGGCCGGCACGGTCCTTGGACCGAGGTGGATGACGGCTCCGGGGGCCATGTCTTCCCAGGCCCGGCGTCTGTCCTGCATTTGGTGGTTTCCCTTTGGGATTCGTCACGGCACAATGGCCCGACACGAGTGCCACTTCAACGCGCCATGACCGATTCCGCACTGTCCTGCGTGCCTGACGAACTCGACGCGACGGCGACGGCCGAACTCGCGCGGCTGAAGCCGATGCATGTGCCGAAGGGTTCGGTGCTGTTCCGGCCGGGCGATGACGCGGCGGGGTTCTTCCTGATCGCGTCCGGGCGGGTCGGCGTCTATCTGGTGGGGCGCGGCGGGCGGGAAATCCTGCTTTACGCCGTGGAGCCGGGCGAGACCTGCGTGCAGACGACGCTCGGCCTGCTGGGCGGCCAGGCCTATGGCGGGGAAGCGGTGGCGGAAACCGATCTGGTGGCCTACGTGGTGCCGCGCGGCGTGTTCTCGCGCCTGATGGAGGGATCGGCACCGTTCCGCCGGTTCGTGTTCCGGGCGTTCGGCGAACGGCTGGCGGACGTGATGCGGGTCCTGGAGCAGGTGGCGTTCGTGAAGGTGGAGGAGCGGCTGGCGGCCGCGCTCGTCGACCGGGCGGACGCGGCGGGCGTGGTGGTGGCCACGCATCACGAACTGGCGACGGCGATCGGTTCGGCGCGCGAGGTGGTGTCGAGGCGGCTGGAGGCGCTGGGCAACCAGGGGCTGGTGGAGCTCGACCGCGGCTCGATCCGCATCGTCGACAGGGGCGGATTGAAGCGGCTGGCCGGGTGAAGGCCTTCGGTGACATCGTCACCGACGCCCCGGCGGGCGGCTGTTAGACATGCATCATTCCATCGCGACCGAACCGGGGGATCCGGGCAGGTCCGGCAACAGAAGGAGTTCTGCCATGTTCAAGACCAATGAAGGAACGGCCGATCGCGCAATCCGCGTCATCGTCGGCGTCGTGCTGCTGGCGCTGTATTTCATGGGCACCGCGGTCGGCATGTGGGGCTGGATTGCCCTTGCCGCCGGCGCGATCATGCTCCTGACCGGCGCCGTCGGCGTCTGCCCGATCTATTCGCTGCTCGGCGTTTCCAC
>JBATNB010000253.1:0-7325 GCA_049290135.1 Rhizobiaceae bacterium | reverse complement strand
ATGCCGGCGCCGAGCGTGGCGCGGCCGCACTCAGCTACAATTCGCTCGGTGGCCAGGAAAACGAGATCGTCGACGCGGTCACGACCGCCGGGCGCCGCGCGCTTGGCGCCGCCGGCGATGCCGTCGGTCCGCTGCTGTCGGTGCGCATCGGCGTCCAGGGCATGGTCGATGCCGCCGGCCGCACCCTCTTGTGGTCGCCCTTCACCCGGTTCCGCGACATGGCGCTTGCCGAACGGCTCGAATCCGCCTTCGCCGCGCCGGTGACGCTGGCGCACGACTGCGCCATGATCGTGGAATCGCTGCGCTGGCGCGATCCGGGAAGCCATGGCGGCGATTTCCTCGCCATCCTCCAGGCGGAGGGCATCGGCATGGGGCTCTATCTGAAGAACGGCCTGTTTGCCGGCGCCCGCAGTTCGGCCGGCGAGTTCGGGCACATGCTGATCCGTCCGGGCGGCGCGCGATGCCGTTGCGGACGCAAGGGGTGCGTTGAGGCTTACGCTTCGTCCTATGCGATCTGGCGGCGCGCCGGAAACCATGATCCCGACCTGGTGCCCGACCGGAACTTCTCCGCGGCCGACATGCAGGTGCTGGCGGACAAGGCCCGCAGTGGCGACGCCGATGCGCGCACCGCCTTCGAGGAGGCCGGCGCCGCGCTCGGCTACGCCGTCGGCAATCTCTTCGCCCTCACCGACCCGGTGCCGGTGTCCATCGTCGGCCTGGGCGCGGCCGCGTTCGACCTGACGGAGCGCGCCATGCGCGCCGCGCTTGCCGAAACCTTCACCGGGGCAGCCGCGGCGTCCGTGCTGATCGAAGGCTATGTCGATGACATGCGCCTGACCGCGGACGGGTGCCGCATGACCGCGCTTGTCGATCTCGACAGGTCGGTATTCGCCCTTGGCGACCTGCTGGAAAGCGCCGCCGAATGATGCCGTCCCTGTCCCGGTTTGCCCTGGCCGCCCTGCTGGGCGCGATGGCGCTGCCGGCGGCGGCGGAGCCCTGGGACGAGCGGGTCATCGCTAGGCATGTCGAGCGAGAGGCTCATGTCGGCGCGCTCGACGGCGAGCGCCTCGACAGGCTGGTGGCCGCCGGAGAAAAACTCTTCATCGGCGCATTCACCCCGGCCGACGGGGTCGGCCGGCCATTCGCCACGCAGGCGATTTTGCCGACGAAGCGCAAGCGCGCGCCGCAGCACGGCTTCTTCCGGACGGCCGGGATGGACGCCACCTCCTGCGCCGCCTGCCACGCCGTGCCGATTGCCGGCGGGGCCGGCGACTTCGTCGCCAATGTCTTTGTTTCCGAAGGCTTCGAAAGCGCCGGTTTCGACAGCCTGGATCCGCAATTCTCCAACGAACGCAACACCAACCATCTCTTCGGCGCCGGGCTTGTCGAACTGCTCGGCCGGGAGATGAGCGCCGATTTGAAGGCAATCCGCTCCGCCGCGCTCGACGAGGCGCGGCGCACCGGCAATGCCGTGGACGCGCGGCTGGAGAGCAAGGGCGTGCACTTCGGCTTCATCACCGCCGAGCCCGACGGGTCGGTCGACCAGCGCCGAGTCGCCGGCGTCGATGGCGACCTCGTGGTCAAGCCCTTCGGCCAGAAGGGCGTGTTCGTGTCGCTCCGCCAGTTCACCGTCAACGCCCTCAATCACCATCATGGCATGCAGGCCGACGAGCGCTTCGGGCAGCGCTGGACCGGCGAGGATGATTTCGACAGCGACGGCAAGGCCTCCGAGGTCAGCGACGGCGACGTGACGGCGCTGGTGGCCTGGCAGGCGACCCGGCCGGCCCCCGGGCAGCGAATTCCGGACGACCCGGCATGGGCGGAGGCCGCCGCCCACGGCGATGCGCTGTTTGACCGCCTCGGCTGCGCTGTCTGCCATGTGCGCGAACTGCCGCTGGAATCAACGCTTTTCGAGGATCCCGGGCCGAATGACGCCGCCGGCACCTTGCGCCGGACAGAGGTCCAGGAGGCAACGGGATATGACCTTGCCGCCCTGCCCGCCGCCGCGAAGCTGAGGCGCGACGACCGCGGGCGCCTGCTGGTGCCCCTGTTCGGCGACCTCAAGCGCCACGTCATCGCCGACGAGCGCATCAGCCATTTCGGCAACGAATTGCTGGCGCAGCGTTTCGTCGAGCGCGACGTTTTTGCGACCTCGGAACTGTGGGGGATCGGCGCCACGGCGCCCTATGGCCATCGCGGCGACCTCGTGACGCTGGATGAGGCGATCCGGGCCCATGGCGGCGAAGGCCAGGCGTCCCGCAACGCCTATGTCGCGGCGGGCGACAATGAGCGCTCGGCCCTGATCGCATTTCTCAAGACCCTGGTGATCGAACCGTGAAACGCGCGATCCCCGCCATCCTGTCCGCCCTTGCCGCTGTCGGCGCCCAGGCCGCCGACGAGGCACCGTTGCCGACCACCGGCGATGTCCCGGTCTTCGTCGAGGAAGCGCGCGCGGCCGGCGTGGACCATGTCTATGGCGGGCCATTCGAATTCTTCGTCGGAGGCGGAGTGGCCGTCTTCGATTGCGACGGTGACCGGCGCGAGGACATGGTGGTGGCCGGCGGCAAGAACGAAACCGCGCTTTACCGCAATGTTTCCGCCGCCGGCGGTGCGCTCGAATTCGAGCGCCTGCCGCTCGGGCTGGAGCCGCGCGACGCGGCGAGCGCACTCGGCGCCTACCCGATCGACCTCGACAATGATGGCCGCAAGGATCTCGTGATCCTGCGCATGGGGCAGAACCTGCTGCTGCGCGGCCTGCCGGAATGCCGCTTCGAGAAGGCCAACAAGGCGTTCGCCTTCGAGGGCGGCCGTGCCTGGACAACCGCCTTCGCCGCCACGTTCGATCCCGGCGCGGCTTTCCCGACGCTGGCGTTCGGCAATTATGTCGACCGCACCGCGCCCGGCGCGCCGTTCGGCACCTGCGACGACAACGCCCTGCTGCGGCCAGGTTCCGGCGAGACCCCCGATTACTCCGACGCCCAGGCCCTGCGGCCGGGCTGGTGCGCCTTGTCCATGTTGTTCACCGACTGGAATCACGAGGGCGAACCGGCGCTGCGGATCACCAACGACCGCCAGTACTACCGTGGCGGCGAAGAGCAGCTCTGGCGTGTTTCGCCCGGCCAGCCGCCGAAGCTCTACGGTCGTGGCGACGGCTGGCAGCACCTGTCGATCTGGGGCATGGGGATCGCCGAAGGCGATCTGGAGGGTGACGGATTTCCCGAATACGCCCTGACCTCCATGGGCGACACGAAACTGCAGAAACTCTCCCCGGAAGCCGACGAAGGCCAGCCGGTGTATGAGGACATCGCCTGGGATCGCGGCGTCACCGCCCACCGGCCCTATGCGCTCGGCGACCTCAAGCCGTCCACCGGCTGGCACAGCGAATTCGCCGACGTCAACAATGACGGGCTGCTCGATCTTTTCATCGCCAAGGGCAATGTCGAGCGCATGCCCGATTTTGCCGAGACCGACCCTGACAATCTGCTGCTCGGCCGGTGGGACGGGCGTTTCGCCGAGGCGGGAGAAGCCTCCGGGATCGCCCTGCCGACCAAGGGGCGCGGCGGCGCGGTTGCCGACTTCAACCTCGATGGCCAGCCCGATCTCGTCGTGGTCAACCGGGAGCAGCCGCTGAGCCTGTTCCGGTCCACCGGTGCGCGCACAGAATGGGGCACAAGGCCGATGGGCAACTGGCTCGGCATCTGGTTGTCGCAGCCCGGAGCGAACCGCGACGCGGTCGGCGCGACCGTGTCGGTCAAGACCGGCAACCGCACCATGATCCGAAAGATCACCGTTGGCGGCGGCCACGCCTCCGGACATCTGGGATGGGTTCATGTGGGAACCGGCGCGGCGGAGCGCGCCGAGGTGCGCGTGCAGTGGCCGGACGGCGAGTGGAGCGCGCCATATCGCGTCTTTACCGGCAATTTCGTGCTGATCGACCGCCTCGCCACGGCGGCGCGCTACTGGTACCCACCGCCCCGCTGACCGCGTCAGTTCGCCGACGCCGGTTCCTCGATAGCATAGCCGGCACCGCGGACCGTGCGCACCGGATCGGCATGGCCTCCGGCATTGATGGCCTTGCGCAGGCGCCCGACATGCACATCCACGGTCCGCTCGTCGACATAGACCGCGTCACCCCAGACCTTGTCGAGCAATTGCCCGCGCGAATACACGCGGCCGGGATTCTGCATGAGGAATTCCAGCAGCCTGAATTCGGTCGGACCGAGCTTGACCGGCTGGCCGTTGCGAAACACGCGGTGCGCTTCGCGATCGAGCGACAGGTCGCCGACGGCGAGCAGGCCGGCGATGGTCTGCGGGCGCGCGCGCCGCAGCAGCGCCTTCACGCGGGCAATGAACTCCGGCATCGAGAACGGCTTGACGAGATAGTCGTCGGCCCCGGTCGACAGCCCGCGCACGCGATCGGCTTCCTCGCCGCGCGCCGTCAGCATGATGACCGGCAGGCTCGCGGTTTCCGGACGCGCCCGCAGCCGGCGGCAGATCTCGATTCCCGACAGGCCGGGCAGCATCCAGTCGAGCACCAGGAGGTCGGGCGGCGATTCCACAAGCCGCAGATCCGCTTCGTCGCCGCGCGTGGCGATCTCGACGTCGAAATCCTCCGATTCCAGATTGTAGCGCAGCAGGATGCCGAGCGCCTCCTCGTCTTCCGCGATCAGGATCTTCGGTGCGATCACGATTCGGCGCCGCCGTTCGCCTGCATGCCGGATTCATCGAGCTTCGGTCGCCAGATCGGCAGCTTGTTGCCGGTGATCATGTAATAGGCATCCTCGGCAATGTTGGTCACGTGGTCACCGATCCGCTCGAGATTCTTGGCGCAGAACAGCAATTGCGTGCAAGACGAAATGGAGCGCGGGTCCTCCATCATGTAGGTCAGCAGTTCCCGGAACACGCCGGTATAGAGTTCGTCGATGCGCTCGTCGTCGTCCCGCACCGCGGCCAGCGCCTCGGCCTGGCGCGCCGCGAGCGCCCCGAGGACCCCGGAAAGATGCGTCCGGGCGAGTTTCGCCATGGCCTTGAGCCCATGCATCGGGCCCTTCGCGCCGGTGCTTGCCGTTGCCCGCTTGGCGATGCTCTTGGCCAGGTCGCCGATCCGCTCCAGGTCGGAGGCGATGCGGATCGCGCCGACGACGAACCGCAGATCCTGCGCCATCGGCTGCCGCTTGGCGATCAGCGTCACCGCGCGCTCGTCGATGTCGCGCTGGTGAACGTCCATGCGCCTGTCGTCGATGATGACCGTCTGGGCAAGCTCCTGGTCGCCCTTCAGGAGCGCACGGATCGCCGCGTCGATCATGGCGTCGGCCAGTTTCCCCATGGCGTTCAGCCCGGCGTTGATGGCCGCGAGTTCCTCGTCGAATGATCGGACCGTATGCACGTCGCTCATGCTTTCCTCCCGGCTCAGCCGTAGCGCCCGGTGATGTAGTCCTGGGTGCGTTTTTCATCGGGGTTGGTGAACATCTTCTCAGTCGCGCCTTCCTCGACGAGATTGCCCAGATGGAACATGGCCGTGCGTTGCGACACGCGCGCCGCCTGCTGCATGGAATGGGTGACGATCACGATCGTGTAGTTCTGCCGCAGTTCGTCGATCAGTTCCTCCACGCGCGCCGTGGCGATGGGATCGAGCGCCGAGCATGGCTCGTCCATCAGGATGACTTCCGGATTGACCGCGATGGCGCGCGCGATGCACAGGCGCTGCTGCTGCCCGCCCGACAGGCCGGTTCCCGGATGGGTCAGGCGATCCTTCACCTCCTCGAACAATCCGGCCTTGCGCAGGCTGCTCTCGACGATCGCGTCCAGATCGGCCTTGCCGCCCGACAGGCCGTGGATGCGCGGTCCGTAGGCGACATTCTCGTAGATCGATTTCGGGAACGGGTTGGGCTTCTGGAACACCATGCCGATGCGCGCGCGCAACTGCACCACATCGAGGTCGCGATCGTAGATGTTCTTGCCGTCGACGAGGATGTCGCCGCTGATCCTGCAACTCGGGATCGTGTCGTTCATGCGGTTTATTGCACGCAGGAACGTCGACTTGCCGCATCCCGAAGGTCCGATGAATGCGGTCACCGCGCGCGCGGGAATGTCGATCGACACGTCCTTGATGGCGTGCTTCTCGCCATAGTGGATGTCGACATTGCGCGCCGTGATCTTGATCCGCTCGGGGCTTTCGCCCGTCGCGGCCTGCGGCGCGGTCTTGCCTGGGGTTGCGGTATGCATTTGCAGCGGGCCTTTCCAGTTACCAGCGCCGTTCGAATTTCTTGCGCACCAGAATGGCGAGCGCGTTCATGACGAACAGCAGGGCGAGCAGGACGAGGATGGCGCCCGCGGTCTTCGATTTGAAGGCGACTTCCGGCAGGTCCGACCACAGGTAGATCTGCACCGGCAGCGCGGTGGCGGCCGACGTGAGGCCGGAAGGGATGTCGACGATGAAGGCCACCATGCCGATCATCAGGAGCGGCGCGGTCTCGCCCAGCGCATGCGCCATGCCGATGATCGTGCCGGTCATGATGCCGGGCACGGCCAGCGGCAGCACATGATGGAACACCGCCTGCTGATGCGAGGCGCCGACGCCGAGCGCTGCCTCCTTGATCGAGGGCGGCACGGCCTTCAGCGCGGCGCGCGAGGCGATGATGATCGTCGGCAGGACAAGGAGCGCCAGCACCAGGCCGCCGACCAGCGGCGCCGAACGCGGCAGGCCGAAGAAGTTCAGGAACATGGCCAGGCCAAGCAGGCCGAAGACGATCGACGGCACGGCGGCCAGATTGTTGATGTTGACCTCGATGAGATCGGTGATCCGGTTCTTCGGCGCAAACTCCTCAAGATAGATCGCAGCGCCCACGCCGAGCGGCAGGCAGATGCCGATTGTCACCAGCAAGGTCAGGATCGACCCCGTGAGCGCGCCGCGGATGCCGGCGAGTTCGGCTTCGCGCGAATCGCCGGAAGTCAGGAACCGCCAGGCAAAGCGCTGCGCCGCGATGCCCCGCGTCTTGAGCTTTTCCAGCCACGCCACTTCCCGGTCGCTGACGCGGCGGTCGTTCTCCGGCGTCTCCATGAACAGCAGCGACCATTCGCCCGCCCCCGCCGCCCGCGCCATTCCGCTCACCGCCGGCACGGCGACCAGGGTGGATGCGCCAAGCTCGCGCACCAGGTACGCGGCATCGGCGGTTTCAACAATGAGGCTCGGCAGGGCGCCGCCGAGCGTCTCAGCGCCGCCGCTGTCGGCAAGCCGCGCGGCGAAGTCGTCGACCTTCGATTTCAGCGTGTCGCGGATCGTCGCCAGCGCCTGGCGGTCGGCCGCGGCCTTCGCCTCCTCCGCC
>JBATNB010000252.1:0-3527 GCA_049290135.1 Rhizobiaceae bacterium | reverse complement strand
GGTATAGGCGGCATAGTTGATGACCTCCTTGGAGATCAAGATAGCATCGAATTGGTAGGAACAACCGAAATGCTCAAAGAGTATAATCCATCGGAAGCAAGAGGGATTTTTCTTGAGGCAATCACAGAAATTGCGTCGGTGTGTAAATAGGATAACTTTGTCTCTCCGTCTGCGCTCAACCCTTTATCGATCTATAAGAGCAAATGGAACGTAAGATCGTAAACGGCAGGCTCTGCGAGAAAGTGACGGTCACGTGCTTCATCTGTCACGGGCGGGGATGGGATGATGTCGGGGGACATATGCCGCGAACGAAATGCCGTGACTGTAAAGGCACTGGACATGATCCCGATGGGCCATTCGAGGTCTGGCGGGCATTGGAACCTGTACCTGATCGGAAAGCAGCAAAAACCAAGCGCGAGACTTAAAACGGCAAATCTGTTTCCTTGCCTGTGGCGGCATGATGCTGGGTGCGGGCGGATTCAAGCACCATAACAATCCGCTCAAGCGGGGTCGGCAGTGCGCCTTCACTCCCGAATTTCAGGAACATGCCCAGCTCGTCGCTTTCCAGCCACTGCGCCAAGTCGTGCGGTATGGGAACGCTGTAAATCGTGTACGGCTCGCCCTCTCTGCTTGGATCGGATACCTGCGAGGCGTCCAGCTTTTGGGTTGTCATTGTAAGTCCTCTTTTTACCCCTGTATTCACCTTACACCCCTAAAGGGGTCGAAGGCCTTCACGGGCTTCTAGCCCGCGTGGAACCTGAAAATAATATCTTTATGATATACATATGCCATACTTTGTATGGTGTAAAAGTGGTGGTTTGATTTTTCCCTGCTTTTCGGAGCCGCCTTCGCTGATCCCGTCAAAAGACAGGCCATGGTTCTGCGTCAAGGGTGCGAAGCACAGGCGAAGCCTGCTCGCCCTTGATGCAGGTTCTGGACTGGCTTAGGGATCGATCAAGCGAAGTGGCGACTAGCTGGCGAAAAATTCCCCTGCTTTTTGGTGAGTCTGAGCGATTCCTTGAATGAAGTCGCGCCACAGGCGCGTCCGCATATTTGAAAGAGTTGTGAGGCCGACTAGGCCGAACATCATTTGAGGGCAGAAGCGAAGCGGATGCCTTATCTAGTGTTAAATATGGGTTATATAGGTGTTAAGCACTTATCCACAGGGCGTAACCTGTTGAAAATAAAGCGGGAATCGCGCTGATTTTCCGAAATTTGTGGGTGAAATATCGAAAGAGCGTGTGTGAAATATCGAAACTTTGTGTGTGAAATATCGAAAGGAAGTGGTGGCTCTGCCTTGCCCCTATGTGGGTGAAATATCGAAACGCCTTGACGTTTGTGGGTGAAATATCGAAACTAGGTGTGTGGTTGAAATATCGAAAGAATCAAAGTCCCCTCTCCTGCCCGAGCGTTACCCTACGCCCGATTTTTTCGTGTGCGATCTTTTTGACGCGGCTCCTAAGGGTGACATGGCATCGATGGAGCACCCTATTTTCTCGCTCTCGACCAAACCCGATACGCGCATCAGACGCTATGAACACAATGGCCGCTTTGTCGAGATAACCCCTTCTGTGAAGGGGCTGGCCACCATGCATGACCGTGACGTGCTGATTTACTGCATCAGCCAGTTGATGGCTGGTCTGAATGATGGAAAGCCCCTTTCCCAAGTCGTGCGCTTCAAGGCCTATGACCTGCTGCAAGCGACAAACCGCATGACCAATGGGCAAGGCTATGAAGGCCTCAAGGCGGCTCTGGAACGCCTGCGCGGCACGTCCATAAGCACGAACGTCATTACGGGTGGCGAGGAACAGTTCGAGGTCTTCGGCATCATCGACAAGGCCAAGATCGTGCGTGAAACACGCGACGGTCGGATGCAGGAAGTGGAAATCAAGCTCTCTGACTGGGTTTTCAATGCCATAGCCGCCAAGGAAGTCCTCACCCTGCACCGCGATTATTTCAGGCTTAGAAAGCCTCTGGAGCGTCGGATTTACGAGCTGGCGCGAAAGCATTGCGGGTCGCAAGGCGACTGGAAAATCTCGCTCGACCTGTTGCAGAAGAAATGCGGCTCCAACTCGACGCCTCGTGAGTTCAAGCGGCTGGTGCAAAATATCGTGCGCCAAGACGCAAGCCACGGCCATATGCCCGATTACAGCGTAAGGCTGGAAGGTGAACAGGTCGTTTTCGTCAATCGCGGCACGATGCTCCCCAAGGAAGCCCCTGCTCAACACGCCCTGCTGTTCATCAGCGGGGAAACGCGGCTGAAAGCCAAAGAGATCGCCAAGGGCTGGGATATCGACCACGTAGAGCAAGAGTGGCGGTGCTGGGTGCATGATCGCGGCCTTGGCACCCCGAAAAACCCTGACAAGGCGTTTCTGGGCTTCTGCAAGAAATGGCAGGAAAGTCGCGGACGGCCTTGATCGTCCCCTGCCCCGATTTTCGTTCTTGGCGATGATATCGAATTGATATACATTTGAATTTGATATGATTCGTTTTCAATATCGTCTGTGGGGCATAATGATTTTGACAGTGGGAAACATAAAGGGCGGGGTCGGCAAGTCTACACTTGCCTGCAACATCGCCTGCGCCCTGTCCTTCCAAAGCAAGGGCGGCGGGGTGCTCCTGATCGACGGAGACAAGCAAGGGTCTGCTGCGGACTTTGCCCAAAGCCGTGCCGATCTGCTCGGTGAAGCGGGCTTCACCTGCGTTCGCGCCCAAGGCAAGGAAGTCGTCAATCAGGTTGTCACCATGCGGGACAAGTTCGCCCATATCGTCATCGATGCGGGTGGGCAGGATAATCCGTCTCTTAGGGCTGGGCTGGCCGTCTCCGACAAGGTGCTGGTGCCTGTTGCTCCGCGCTCCTTTGAAACATGGGCGCTCGAAGGCATGGCCGCGCTGATTGAGGAAGCCAGCATCACCAATGCGAAGCTCGAAGCCTTCGCGGTGCTCAATCTGGCGTTTCCGCGTGGCTCCGACAACACCCAGACGCAAGACATTATCCGCGAAGACTATCCACGGCTGACCCTGATCGAGCCGCCTATCGTGCAACGCAAGGCGTTTTCGGATGGGGCAGGGCAGGGGCTTTCGGTGCTGGAATTAAAGCCCCGAAATCCTGACGCGATAGCGGAATTGATTGGCCTGTTAGGTGGTCTTGGCGTCAATCAAAATGATATAAAGGTGATATACAATGTCCGTGCAGCGTAAACCAAAAAGAGATACAGACGCCATCGACATAAAAGCCGCTGAAAAGTTCATTTCTGGGGCTTCCGCGCCTGTGGCTTCCAAGTCGAAAAAGGTGCCTGTCGCCCTGCGCTTCGATAGCGACTTGCTGGCAGCCATCGACGCCATGGCCTCCCGTCGCGGCACGAGCCGAAACGCGATCATTTCCTACTGGTGCTCGAAGGGTGTTGAGTCAGAATGATCTGGCGGCGGGGGGCTAGCGCGTGAACATTCAAGAGTATCTTTCGGAAGTCACCCGAATCCACAAAACAGGAGCCGCGACGGAACATTCCTATCGCTCTGCGTTGCAG
>JBATNB010000251.1:0-3890 GCA_049290135.1 Rhizobiaceae bacterium | reverse complement strand
GGCCGGGCGCCAGCGGCGCCGACAGCATGGTTTCGAGCTTGCCGCAGGTGCGGCACGACTTGGCGCTCGCCGGCGACGGCGCGGGCATTTCCGGTTCGGGCTCCTGCTCGGCGAGGAGCTCCTCGACCGTGCGCTTCGGCGGGGTCAGCGACGAGGTTTCGACCGGATCGACGGCGTCCGCACCGCTCAGCGCTGTCCTGATCCGGCTGATGAGGCCGGTGGGCCCGAGGCTCGACGAGATGGAGACCGTCGAGCCGAGCGGGAAATCCGCTTCCGTCTCGATGGTGATGCGCACGATTTCCTGGCGTTCGCGCCGTTTCAGCGTGTTCTGGAACTCCGCCGGCACCGCGTCGGTCAGCCCGCCGACATTCTCGATCCGGCCGCGCGCGGTGCGAAGGCCGTTGGAGATGGTCACCGTGTCGCCGGCCGAAAGCGAATAGAGCCGGTCGGTCGGGAAGAAGGCCAGAATGTAGGCCCGCCCGGAAAGGATTTCGAGGATCGGCTCGCCCTTCTGGTTCACCTGCCCGGTGGCCGGAATGACCGGTCCGACGACACCGGCGACCGGCGCGTAGATGTAGCCCTCGTCGAACACCTTCTTGGTGTCGTCGATGACGCTCTGCAGTTCCGAAATCGTCAGGCTGACGGTCTTCAGGCGCTTTTCCGCCGACTGGCGCTCGCCCTCCAGCGCCGCGACATCGCGACGCTTGGTGAGCGAAAGATCCGCTGCCTGATTGCGGGTCAGGAGCGTGGTGAAGCCCTTGGCGTAGAGCCCGTCGACACGATCGGCATAGTCGCCGGCGCGCCGGGCCTGTTCCTCCGCCAGCGGCAGCAGCTTGTTGGACTGCGCCAGCAGCGCCTCGATTTCTTCAAGCTGGTTCTGCAATTCGGACCGCTTGGTGTTGTAGTCGGACAGCTTGTTGGCGATGTCGCGGCTGTCGAGGCGCATCAGCATCTGTCCGGCGCGAATGGTGTCGCCGGGACGGATGAAGGATTCCATGAGACGGCTGTCATACTCGGCGGCGACGAGGTAGCGCTGACGCATGACCAGGCCATCGGCCACCAGCACGAACCGGGCGCCGACGAAGAAATAGACCAGCGACAGGCCGAGCGCGACAAGCAGGCCGAAATAGATGCGCCGGCCAAGCTTCTTGCCGGCGCCGCGGCGCTGGTTGTCCAGCGCATCGAGCCGCGGACGGGTCTTGAGCCTCGTGATCATCGATATCCCGTGCCGTAGTTCTGCACCTTGAAGGGCGCGAAATCGTCGTGGAGGGATCGGGAGAAGATCCACTCGTCAATGTAGGAGAAGAGTCTCACCATCCTCATAATGTACGAGGTAAACATGCCATTGACGGGCACCCAGGGCAGGAGCTTCAGGACGTCCGGCCGTTTCAGCATGATCGACGAGAAGATGAGATTGGCCGAGTCGATCACGGTCAGCAGCACCTGCGTGGCCAGCAGCACCATCAGCACGAATTCCACCGAGGCGTTGAGGAACAGGAAGAACAGCGACAACGGCGCCACGAACGACGGAATGATCGTCAGCACCAGGAAATCGAGCGTGTGGAACAATTCCTTGGCGCGGAATTTCGGCGAGAACGGATTGAGCTGGAAGCTCAGCTTGCGGAACCGGATCCACACCGCGTCGCGTTCCCAGCGCAGCCGCTGACGAACGAGATTGTAGGCCGCGTGCGGCGCTTCCGTGTAGCACAGGCTCTTGTGCGTGAAGCCGATATTATAGCCCATCGCCCGCATGCGCAGGCACACGTCGAAATCCTCGCCCGGTCCCACATCCATGCCGTTGACGTGCTTGACCGCGTTGGCGCGGAAGGCGCCGAACGCTCCGGAAACCAGGACCAGCTGGTCGAGCATGGCATTGAGCGTGCGGCCGACCGGAATGCCGACGGCGTATTCGACAGCCTGGCAGCGGGTGATGATCGACTGGTCCGGGTTTTCAAGCAGCACCGTGCCCGACACCGCCGCCATGTTCGGTTCCATCAGCAGCGGGCGCAGCACTTCTTCCACGGCGGTGTCCTCGAGCTTGGAGTCCGCGTCGAGGATGATGTAGATGTCGCCCTTGGCCAGCCGCATGGCCATGTTGAGCGCCGATGCCTTGCCGCCGCGCAGTTCCAGCCGGACTGCGCGATGGATGAGGCCCTCGCGCTCCAGCCGCGTCATGATCTGGTAGGTCTTGTCGGTCGACCCGTCGTCGACGCAGATGATCTCGAAATCCTTGAACGTCTGCCGGTCGAGCGAGCGCACGCAGCGTTCGATGGCCGATTCCTCGTTGTGGCCAGCCACGATCAGGGAAATCTTCCCGAGCGAGGAAAAATCGTTGAGATGTTCGAAGTCACGCCACGGACGCGCGATGAGAATAGCAATGAATCCAAGGAGGTAGCGCGTGGATTCCATGGTGATTGTAAAGAAGAACAGCCCCAGCGCCAGCTCCAGATTGGAGCTTTCAACGAAGGTCAGGACGCTGTTGAGATAGTCAAACACGGTTATGACCCCGCCGGCTGCCCGGCTTGCGGACGATTTCGGCCACGCGCGGTCCGGCGATGACGTCGCCCTCGACGGTGAGGGGCAGCGCCAGCGCCGAGCGGGCGAAGTGCAGGATGTCGGGCAATTCGGCGCGCAACTCGTCGTCCTTGGCGTCGGGTGCCAGCACGACCAGCGACCCGTTGAACGGCACGATCTCGATGCCCTTGACGAAGGCCTCCCGCATCGCGCGCTCGATGAGGTGTTGCGAACCGCGAATGGCGCGTTCGCCATGTTCGCGGCGAACCGCGCCGTCGCGGTCGATCCGCACGATCAGCGCCGCGAAGCTCCTGTTTTCCTCCTCCATGCGCTGGATGAATGCATCCATGCGCGCCAGCGGATGCTCAACCGGCTGCGTGGAGGGACGCGATGCGACGGAGTTGGCGACGAAGCGTTCGACGCCGTCGGCCAGGTCATAGGCGTGCACCGTGTGCGTCTTCAGCTTGGAGGCATCCTGCTTGTCGCCGCAGTCAAGGCAGCGGAAGCCGACGGCCGGCTCACCGGTCTCGTTGCCGCAATCATTGCAGACCATCATCACGCCGGGACGGTCGTAATCGACCGAGAAGGCTTCAAGCGTGCGCACGCATTTCGGGCAGCGCAGATCGCCGTCCTTCTGCACGAAGTCCCGCTCCGGCGCCTGGTAGCCGCACGGGAAGTGATGGATGATCGACACTTCCTCGACATTCGGGCTCCGGCAGGAGCGGCATTCCTCGCGCACGGCGATGCGGGCCGAATCGCAGGCCGGGCAGGTGCTCAACCGGTCGAAGAAGCGCTTCTTCAGCGCACCGGCGTCGGCCAGCCGGTCGGCGACCGCCGCGATGTTCTGCACGATGTGCGCGTCGGTGACATGCGCGACCGCCTTCTTGTCGGGACGGTATGCCGGCTGGATGCCGCGATTGCGCACGTAAAGGCGCGCAAGCAGCACGTCATCCTCGCGCTCGGACATGAGGTAGCCGGGCGGCAATGACCGCAGGCGATCGACCGTCGAACGCGCTTTGGCCAGGATATCGGGCAGCGCGGCCGCGCCGTCGTCACCGGCCTGGTAGTCGGCGATGTCCTCGTTGCCGCCCGAAAGATCGACGACCGGCACGATGCCGGCAACCGCGTAGGGCAGGGCCATGGTCAGGCGCCGCTGGCTGTCGCGGCGCGTCAGCACGATCAGGTCCGGCGTTTCCTCCGCAGGATTGACCAGTCGCATGGACCCGGAGACCGGCAGATCGTCCGGCGCGTCGGGGAACAGAAGCACGCCGATCGGCCCCTGGCGGCGCGGATCGGCAACCTGCCGGGTTTCGGCGACCGGCCTGGAGTCGCCGACGGCCTCGCTGACCGCGCGCGTCAGCGCCTCGGTGGCAAAG
>JBATNB010000250.1:0-5221 GCA_049290135.1 Rhizobiaceae bacterium | reverse complement strand
TCTTCGCCGCTCGCGGCCTTTCCGGGTACGCGGAGCGGCGCGACCTGCCCGGCGCGCCATCGACGTCGCTGTTGTCGCCGCATCTGGCGCATGGCGAGATTTCGCCCTTCCGCATCCATGCCGCGATCGAGGCGGCCACGGCGGATCCGGCGGACAAGGCGAAATTCCTGTCCGAACTCGGATGGCGCGAGTTTTCCTGGCACCTGCTGTTCCATTTCCCGCAGCTTGCGAGCCGCAACTTCAACCCGGCCTTCGATGCCTTTCCCTGGCACGAGGATCGTGGCGCGCTGGCCGCCTGGACGCGGGGACGCACCGGATTCCCGCTCGTGGACGCCGGCATGCGGCAATTGTGGACAACGGGCTGGATGCACAACCGGGTGCGCATGGTCGCGGCGTCCTTCCTCGCCAAGCACCTGCTCATCGACTGGCGTCACGGCGAGGCCTGGTTCTGGGAGACGCTGGTCGACGCGGACCCGGCCTCCAATGCCGCGTCATGGCAATGGGTGGCGGGAAGCGGCGCGGATGCGGCGCCCTATTTCCGCATCTTCAATCCGGCCACCCAGGCGAAAAAGTTCGATCCCGACGGCGCCTATGCGCGGCGCCATCTCACCGACCCGCCGACCACGCCGATCGTGGCGCACGATGTGGCGCGTGCCCGTGCGCTCGCGGCGTTCGAAACCATGCGGCGCGGCGCGACCTGAGCCGTGGACAAGGACAAAACGAATTATCTTGCGGAAAACAGTGGTTATTCCCTAATATAAAGGGATCCGGAGAATGCGAGGGCAGACCGGATGGTGAAAGTGGACAATAGTGGTGCCGCGACACTCCTGACGGCGGAAAATCTGGCTGTGGCGGCGAGAGGCCTGCCGCGGCGGGCGCGGGTGATGTTTGCCGCGCTGGTGCAATTGCCGCTCGGCACGCTGACGCTGACAACGCCGGACCAGCGCGTATTCCGTTTCAGCGGACGCGGTCCGGGACCGGCGGCCGACATCACGCTCAGCAACTGGCGCCTCCCCGGCCGGGCGTTCGCTGGCGGAACCATCGGCGTGGCGGAGAGCTACATCGACGGCGACTGGACATCGAACGACGCCACGGCGCTTCTTGAACTGTTCGCTCTCAATCGCGAGGCGGCCGCCCGGATCGCCGGCGGCGCCAGCCGGCTCCTGACCTTCGTCCAGCGGTTCCGCCACTGGATGAACGACAACACGCGTACCGGATCGCAGCGCAACATCGCGGCCCATTACGATCTCGGCAACGCCTTCTATCGGGAATGGCTCGATCCCTCGATGACCTATTCGTCGGCGCTGTTTTCCGCCGGCGCCAACGATTTGGAAAGCGCGCAGAAGGCGAAGTACCGGGCATTGGCCGAAGGCGCCGGCATCCGGCCCGGCGACCGTGTCCTGGAGATCGGCTGCGGCTGGGGCGGTTTCGCCGAATTCGCGGCGCGGGAGATGGGTTGCCATGTTACCGGCCTGACGATCTCACGCGAGCAACTGGAGTTCGCGCGCGAGCGCATCGACAGGGCGGGGCTCGCCGACCGGGTCACGCTCAAGTTCCAGGACTATCGCGACGAGACCGGCATCTACGATCGCGTCGCCTCCATCGAGATGTTCGAGGCGGTCGGCGAGAAGCACTGGCCGGCCTATTTCGAGGTGCTCAAGCGTTGCCTGCGTCCCGGCGGCACCGCCGGCCTGCAGATCATCACCATCAACAAGGATGCCTATCCGGAGTACCGCCGCCAGCCGGATTTCATCCAGCGCTACGTGTTTCCGGGCGGCATGCTGCCGACGCCGGATATCCTGCGCGGGCTCTACGACAAGGCCGGATTCGCGCCGATCGGCGAACGCATCTTCGCGCTGGATTATGCCCGCACCCTCAACGAATGGCGGCGCCGGTTCGAGCAGGCCTGGGATCGTATCAAGCCGCTCGGGTTCGACGAGCGCTTCCACCGGCTGTGGGAGTTCTACCTGCGCTACTGCGAGGCGGGGTTCCGCACCGAATATATCGACGTGCGCCAGGTTTTCCTGAAAGCGTGAATGCCGATGCGAGGATTGCGGCCCGGAGCGCCAGGCGCTCCGGGCCGTGTCGTTCACAGGGTGATGCGGTAGCGCGCAAACCCGTTCTCGCCGGCTCCGGCTTCCTCGATCTTCACCGCCTTGACCTCGCCGATGTGGGCGGCCGCCTTCGGCCCGGTCTCAAACAGCACCGTCGCGCCGCCGGCCGGGGCGAACGACCAGTTGGAATCGGCGGACGGATCGATCGTGCCCTTGTCGACGATGTAGCGCACGAGCACGTCGCGGTTGGTGTCGGGCGCGACAAGGACGACCTTGTCATCCTTGATGTCGGGGAAGTTGCCGCCGCCGCCGGCCCGGTAGTTGTTGGTGGCCACGACGAACCGCGCCGCGGGGTCGATCGGCTTGCCGTCGAACATCAGGTCGACGATGCGGGCCGAGGCGGCATCGGCGACCTCGCCCTTGGCGGTGTATTTCGCCGGCTTGGTCAGATCGATGCGGTAGGTGACGCCGTCGATCACGTCGAAATTGAACGACGGGAAGTCGGCGTTGATCAGCGGCTGGTCCGGCTTGCCGGCCTCGATCATGTTGAACATGCCGGCCGACATTTCCAGCCACTCGCCGACCTGCGCGCCGGTGATGACCACGGCCCGCACGGTGTTGGGATAGAGATAGAGGTCGGCGACGTTCTTGATGGCGACATCGCCGGCCGGGACGTCGGTGTAATAATCCGGCCCGCCGCGACCGCCCGCCTTGAAGGGCGCGGCGGCTGAAAGCACCGGCAAGTCCTTGAATTCGCCGTCCTTCAGCAGGTCCTTCACATACCAGGTCTGCGCCTGGCTGACGATCTGCACGGAGGGATCGTCGGCCACGAGCGCGAAATAGGAGTGAAGCGGCGCCGAGGTCTTGCCGACCGGCGTGCGCACATAGGCCAGCGTCGAATCGTGCTCGGCCTTGACGGCCGCCTCGACATCCGCCCGGCCTTCCACCAGCGGCACGACCTTGCGGTTCTCGTCGCGCTTGTAGATCGGGCGCGCCTCCGAGGTTGCCGCCACGACCTTCCAGCTGTTGCCGGACTTTTCCACCATGAGGTCGATCAGGCCGATGTGGGACCCCCAGAACCCGGCCTGCACGGCCGGCTTGCCCATCAGCGTGCCTTTCTCGTGGTCGACACCGGCCACGCCCTTGAACGAGTCGCCGGGGAAGACGAGATGCTGGTGACCGGTAAAGATGGCGTCGATGCCCTCGACCTCGCCCAGGAACAGCGAGGCATTCTCCATCGCATCGGTGCGGATGGCGTCGATGCCGGAATGGGACAGGGCCACGACGATGTCGGCGCCCTCCTCCTTCATCTGCGGTACCCAGGCTTTGGCCGTCTCGACGATGTCGCGCGTCATCACGTTGCCGGCCAGATGGCGCGAATCCCACACCATGATCTGCGGCGGGACGAACCCGATGAAGCCGACGCGGATGGCGTGCTCGGCGCCGGAGCCATCGGTGACCTTGCGGTCGAGGATGACATAGGGTTTCAGCCAGAGCTGGTCCTCGCGCGGATTGGCCGCCAGCGCCGTGCCGCGCACCAGATTGGCGCAGACCAGCGGGTAGTTGGCTCCGGCATTGACCTTGTCCATGAACGACAGGCCGTAATTGAACTCGTGGTTGCCCAGCGTGCCGCAATCATAGCCCAGCACATTCATGGCGCTGACGACGGGGTGCATGTCCCCGTCCTTCATGCCGCGCTCATAGGCGATCCAGTCGCCCATCGGGTTGCCCTGGAGGTAGTCGCCATTGTCGACGAGCAGCGCGTTGGTCGCCTCGGCGCGAATGGCCGCGATGATCGAGGCGGCGCGCGACAGGCCCATCGTGTCGTTCGGCTTGTCGGAATAATAGTCGTACGGCATCACCGTGACATGGATGTCGGTGGTTTCCATGATGCGCAGGTGCGCCTGGTTGGCCTGCGCGAATGCCGAGAAGGGGTGCAGCGCGATCAGCGCGCCGCCCGCCGCGGTTCCGGCAAGAAAGGCGCGACGCGACAACGGACGATAGAACTCGTTCATGACAGCCTCCATGACCCCGCATCCGACACCACGTTCGCGCGGGCGATGGCGACATGCAAGCACGCAATTGCTACAGGCGGCTGACAGGTCAGATCTCGACCGGAAGTCCCGCCATGGTGCGGTCGATCACGTCGCGCAGCGCGAAGGCGGAGTTGATGCGGGTGACGTGCGGCAGCGCCGTCAGCCAGTCGCGGTGAATGCGCTCATAGTCGGCGAGGTCGCGCGCCGCGATGCGCAGGATATAGTCGTAGTCGCCGGTCATCAGGTGGCATGACAGCACGTTCGGACAGCGCCTGATGGCGGCCTCGAAATCGTTGAGCGACTTCTCGAACTGGCCGGACAGCGAGATGTGCACGATCGCCGTCATCGCATGGCCGAGGGCATCGTTGGCGACCCGCGCGTGATAGCCCTTGATGACCCCCGACTTCTCCAGCATGTCCAGCCGGCGCGAACAGGCCGATTGCGACAGGCCGATCTTTTCGGCCAATGACGCGTTGGACAGGCGACCGTCCTTCTGCAGCGCCGCCAGAATCGAACGATCGATGCGGTCCAGGTCCATTGCCGAGGCTTTCTTCGAAGATTGGTGACGAATGCGCAAGGATAAGCGAAAAAAGCCGCGCACGGCAACGGAATAGGCAAACACATTCGAAGCCGTCGGTGGTTCAATGCGGTCAATCAGCGCCGCATCCAAGGGAGGAACCAATGCGCGTCGGATGCCCGAAGGAAATCAAGAACCACGAGTATCGCGTCGGCATGACGCCCGGCGCGGTGCGCGAATATGTGGCGCACGGGCACGACGTGCTCATCCAGACGGGTGCCGGCGCCGGCATCGGCGCCGATGACGGGGCCTACCAGGCCGCCGGCGCGAAGATCGCCCGCACCGCCGAGGAGGTCTTCGCCAAGTCCGACATGGTGGTGAAGGTCAAGGAGCCGCAGCCTTCGGAATGGGCGCAGCTTCGCGACGGCCAGATCCTCTATACCTATTTGCACCTGGCGCCGGATCCCGAACAGACCAGGGGCCTCGTCGCATCCGGCGTGACGGCGGTCGCCTACGAGACCGTCACCGACGAGCGCGGCGGCCTGCCGCTGCTGGCGCCCATGTCGGAGGTCGCCGGACGCCTGGCGATCCAGGCCGGCGCGACCGCGTTGCAG
>JBATNB010000249.1:0-2973 GCA_049290135.1 Rhizobiaceae bacterium | reverse complement strand
CAACTGACCTGCATGACGGAAGACGACCCCGAGCGCGACGCCGAGGCGGTCGCCACCCTGTGCCGGCAGGCAGGCGTGGCGCCGCCGGACGACAATACCCGCCATGTGGCGTTCACCATGGCGGGCGGCACGCTGCGTTGGGAGCGGCACGGCGAGTTCTCGACCTATCGTTTCGACGCGCCGCTTCCCGCGTCCGGCGCTTTGCCCGCGCACCCGTTCGGGTCGGCCTTCCCCGTGCCGGGACGGGTGATCTCGGCAGTCCGGCTGGATGTGCGGCGGCAAGAGGCGGCTTCGGACAGCGTCGCCGAGGCGTTCGATCCCGCCAGCCTGTGCCGTTCGACGGTCGATGGCGGCAAGGCCGAAATCATCACCGATTTCCGCCAGGACGGCGACGGGCTGACCCGCATGCTCATCCTTGACAAGGGCCTGTCGCCGGCGCGCATCGGGGCGCTGTCGCAGCGGCTGATCGAGATCGAGACCTACCGTACGCTGGCGTTGGTCGGTTTCCCGGATGCGCAGGCGCTGTCGGCGCCGACGCGAGCGCTTGAGGACGATCTCGCCGTGCTGACGGCGCGCATGCGTTCGCCCTCGCGCGACAACGAGGCGCTGCTGGCCGATATCACCGCGCTGTCGGCGCGGATCGAGGCGCAGTCCTCGGCCCACATGTTCCGCTTCGCCGCCAGCCGGGCCTATTACGACATCGTCGAGCAGCGTCTTGCCGCCATCAACGAGGGCCGTATTACCGGCATCGGCAGCTGGGGCGGGTTCCTCAGGCGTCGGGTGGCGCCGGCCATGCGCACCATCGCCGCGCTGGAGGCGCGCCAGGAGACGCTGTCGCGCAAGCTGGCGCGCGCCGCCACGCTTCTGCGCAGCTGGGTTGAAGTCGAACTCCAGCGCCAGAATGGCGAGCTTCTGGCCGCGATGAACCGGCGCGCCACCCAGCAATTGCGTCTGCAGCAGACGGTCGAGGGCCTCTCGGTGGCCGCCGTGTCCTACTATGTCGTGGGCCTGGCCTCCTATGTCTTCAAGCTGGTCGAAAAGGAAACCGGCCTGTCGTCCACCCTGCTCACGGCGGTGGTCGTGCCATTCGCGCTGCTTGCCGTCTGGTTCACCGTTCGCCGCATTCGCCGCGCCCATGCCGGGGCGTGAACGCGCGGGCTTGTGCAAAGGACTCGCGGTGGTAAACTCACCTGACCACAGGGATGGGAGCGCGTCGTGAACGCCATCGCCTTTCGGGAACCCGATGCCGGCATCATCGCGCGGCGCGCCGAAATCCTCGGGACGCTGGCCGGCCTGGTCTCCGCCGACGGGCTGATCACCGACGCCGCCGAACTGCGCCCGTTCGAGACCGACGGTTTTGCCGCCTATCGCCGCGTGCCGCTGGCGGTGGTTCTGCCCCGCAGCACCGCCGAAGTGTCCGCCATCATGCGCTTTCTCAGCCAGGCCGGCGTGCCCGTGGTTGCCCGCGGCGCCGGGACGTCACTTTCCGGCGGCGCCATTCCCGAGGAGGACGCTGTCGTCGTCGGCCTGTCGCGCATGCACAGGATCCTCGAGATCGACCTGCCGAACCGCCTCGCCCGGGTCGAGGCCGGGGTCACGAACCTCGCCATTTCCGACGCCGTGGATGCCGACGGCTTCTTCTATGCCCCCGATCCGTCCTCGCAGCTTGCCTGCACCATCGGCGGCAACATCGCCATGAATTCGGGCGGCGCGCATTGCCTGAAATACGGCGTGACGACCAACAATCTCCTCGGTGTCACCCTGGTGCTTCCCGACGGCGAGGTGGTCGAGATCGGCGGCGGCGCCGCCGAAGTCGCCGGGTACGACCTGCTTGGCCTCGTCTGCGGCTCCGAAGGCCAGCTCGGGATCGTCACCGAGGCGACCGTCCGCCTGATCGCCAAGCCGGCCGGCCAGCGCCCGGTCCTGTTCGGCTTCGCCTCGTCGAACGACGCGGCGGCCTGCGTTTCCGGGATCATCGGCGCCGGGATCATTCCGGTGGCCATCGAGTTCATGGACAAGCCGGCAATCGCCATCTGCGAGGCCTTCGCCAAGGCCGGCTATCCGCTGGACGCCGAGGCGCTGCTGATCGTCGAGGTCGAGGGATCACGCGCCGAGATGGACGACATGATTGCCCGCATCGTCGCCATCGCGCGCGGCCATGGTGTCATGACGGTGAAGGAAAGCCAGTCGGCCCAGGAAGCGGCGCTGATCTGGAAAGGCCGGAAATCCGCGTTCGGCGCGACCGGGCGGATCGCCGACTATATCTGCATGGACGGCACGGTGCCGCTCGGCCAGTTGACGCACGTGTTGCAGCAGACCGGCGAGATCGTCGCGCGCCACGGGCTGCGCGTGGCCAACGTCTTCCACGCCGGAGACGGCAACATGCATCCGCTGATCCTCTACGATGTGAACGACGAGCAGGAATCGGCAAAGGCCGAGGCCGCCGGCATGGAAATCCTCAGGCTCTGCGTCGAAGCCGGCGGGTGCCTGACCGGCGAGCACGGTGTCGGCATCGAGAAGCGCGATCTGATGTATCACCAATATACCAAGGATGAGCTTCACCAGCAGATGCGGCTGCGGGCGGCGTTCGATCCGCGTGCGCGCCTGAACCGGTCGAAAGTGTTTCCGCTCGATCTCGTGGCGATGCCATGACCCTGTTTCGTCCGACCGACGAGCGCGATCTGGCCGGTTTCGTTCGCGAGGCGGCGGCGCTCGGCGAGCCCATGGCGATTTGCGGCGGCGGCACGAAGCATGGCATCGGCGCGCCGGTCGCGGCGCCACGCCGGGTTTCGCTTACCGGCCTGTCCGGTGTCGTGGCCTATGAGCCGGCCGAGATGGTCGCCACCTTTCGCGCCGGAACCAGGCTCGCCGACGTGGAGGCGCTGCTTGCCGGGAAGGGCCAGCGCCTGGCCTTCGAGCCGCCGGATTTTCGCGCCCTTCTCGGCGCGGATGGCGAGCCGACCATCGGCGCCG
>JBATNB010000248.1:0-2507 GCA_049290135.1 Rhizobiaceae bacterium | reverse complement strand
CGCCGGCAGGGCCCGATCGTGCCGCTTGTCACGGGAATCGACGCCGCGGCGCTGTGCGTGGAGCGCACGGTGTCGGTGGACACCACGGCGGCCGGCGGCAATGCCAGCCTGCTCGCGGCGGCGGGGTGATCAGGCGCGCACGGCTTCCCACCAGGCATCGAGGAAGGCCCGGGCGCGGGGACCGAGCGTTTCGCGCGACACGCCGGAAAGCGCGGTATGCTCGATGCCGCCGAAGAACAGGTCGCGCGCGATGTCGAGCGGCAGGTCGGCGCGGATGACGCCTTCGCGCTGGCCGTCGCGCACGATGTCCATGAACAGCCGGGTGTAGTCGCGGTTCATGCGGTAGAGCGCGGAATCGCGGTAGCCGGGCTCCGAGCGGATATCGCGGGCGAGCAGCCGGCCGAACGCTGCGTGATCGACGAAGACGGCGAAATGCCGGCGGGCGAAGGCCGCGAGGCGGTCGCGCGCGCCGGTCTCGGCGGCGATGGCCGGCCTCAGCGCCTCGATCAGCCCGGCATACCAGCGCTCCACGACCCTGGAGAGCAGGTCGCGCTTGGTGGCGGCATAGAGATAGATAGTGCCCTCGGCGACGGAGGCGCGACGCGCGATCTCGGCGACCGAAGCCGCCTCGAACCCCTTCTCGGCGAACAGCGCCTGCGCGGCATCGAGGATTTCGGCCTCGCGGTCGCGATTGTGGACGAGGGCGCGCCTTCGGACATTCATGATTTTGAGTTTGACTCATTTTTGAATTCGGCGCAAGAATGAGCAGGACTCATTTTTGCCGGGAGCACGCATGGCCGTTCTGGAAAGCCGGTACGATCCGCAAGGGCCGGGCGTGGCGGACAATCGCGCCCGCCATCTCGAACTGCTCGACGGGGTCCGCGCGCTGGAAGCGCAGGTCGTGGCCGCCTCGCAGCGCGCCGAAGCCAAGTTCCGCGGCCGCGGCCAGTTGCTGCCGCGCGAGCGCATCGACCTGCTGATCGATCGCGGCTCGCCGTTTCTGGAATTGTCGACGCTGGCCGGGCTCGGCATGCATGACGACAATGGCAAGACCAATGTCTATGGCGGCGGCCTCATCTGCGGCATCGGCGTGGTCTCGGGCGTGCGCGTCATGGTGTCGGCCAACGATGCCGCCATCAAGGGCGGCGCGGCGCACCCGATGGGGGTGGAAAAGGCGATCAGGGCGCAGGAGATCGCGCTGGAGAACCGCCTGCCGTTCATCCAACTGGTCGAGAGCGCCGGCGCCAACCTGCTGCTGCAGTCCGAGATGTTCGTGCGCGGCGGGGCGACATTTGCCAACATGGCGCGGATGTCGGCGGCCGGCCTGCCGGTGGTCTCGGTGGTGCACGGGTCGTCGACGGCGGGCGGCGCCTACCAGACCGGCCTTGCCGACCATGTGATCCTGGTGCGCGGCCGGTCGAAGGTGTTTTTGGCCGGGCCACCGCTGCTGAAGGCGGCGACCGGGGAGATCGCCACCGACGAGGAGCTCGGCGGCGCCGAAATGCACACCACGGTGTCAGGGCTCGGCGATTATCTGGCGGAGGACGATGCCGACGCCATCCGCATCGCGCGCGACATCGTCGCCTCGTGGAACTGGGACCGCGCCGGCGAGGCGGCCGCCGCGCCCGGCCCGATCCACGACGCGGAGGACATCCTGTCGGTCTGCTCGCCCGACTATCGCAAGCCCTACGACGCGCGCGAACTGATCGCCCGCCTGGTCGACGGCTCGGATTTCACCGATTTCAAGCCCGAGTGGGGGATGTCGACAGTCACCGGGTTCGCCCGCATCGAAGGCCATGCGGTCGGAATCCTGGCCAACAACGGCCCGATCGACGCCGATGGCGCGGCCAAGGCGGCGCATTTCATCCAGCTGTGCTGCCAGTCGGGCGCGAGCCTGGTGTTCCTGCAGAACACGACCGGCTTCATCGTCGGCGTCGAGGCGGAGCGTGCCGGAATTGTCAAGAACGGCTCGACGATGATCCAGGCCGTCACCAACGCCACGGTCGCGAAGATCACGCTGCAGATCGGCGGGGCGTTCGGCGCGGGACACTACGCCATGTGCGGGCGGTCGTTCGCGCCGCGCTTCATCTTCTCCTGGCCCACCAACCGAATCGCGGTGATGGGCGGGGAACAGGCCGCCAAGGTCATGCAGATCGTGATGGAGGACGGCATGCGCGCGCGCGGCATGACGCCGCCGGACGGGGCGTTCGAGGAGCAGACCAAGATGATCGTCGGCGGCTACGACATCCAGTCCACGGCGCTGTTCGGCACGGCACGGCTGTGGGATGACGGCATCATCGATCCGCGCCAGTCGCGGCGCGTGGTCGGCCTGTGCCTTGCCATCGCGGCCGAAGGCGACCGGCGGACCGTGCGCCCGAACGTGTTCGGCGTGGCGCGACTGTGAGGCGGTGATGGAGTTCCCGGCGTTCCAGTCGATCCGCGCGACCGCCTCCGGCGGCATCGTCACGCTGACGCTCGATGACGCGGCCAGCCGCAACGCCTTGTCG
>JBATNB010000247.1:0-3877 GCA_049290135.1 Rhizobiaceae bacterium | reverse complement strand
GAAAAGGCGCGCGGCTCGTCGTCGATGCGGTCGGCGGCGATCTCGACGCGGCCGAGCCAGTCCTGCGCGGTGTCGCGGATCTGGCCATAGTGCCTTGCGCCGATCGCCATCAGGCGCTCGCCGACATTGGCGCCGGCCGACACGGTCATGCGCAGGCCGTCGGCGGGATTCTGGTGAACGAAGCCCCAGTCGGTGCGCATCAGCAGGCGGCGCTCCGCCTCTGCGAGCGTGGCCAGGTCGCGCATTTCGCCATCCCGCATGCGGTACCCGACGACGCCGGATGTCGCCGGCAGTCGCGAGGCGACGCAATTGAGCAGCGTGGTCTTGCCCGAACCGGACTCGCCGACGACCGCGAGCACTTCCCCGGGCCAGAGCTCGAACGACACGTCGGCGCAGCCGATGCGCCGACCGTAGAATTTCGTCAGCCGCTCAACCGCGAGCAGCGGCCGCTCTTCGCGCGCCGCGATGCCGTCATGGTTCACGACAGCACCTCCTTCAACGGCAGGCCATAGGAGTAGCCGTAGCGTTCGAAACCAAGCTTTTCATAGAATTCGTGCGCGCCGGCTCGTTCAATGCCGGTGGCGAGGATCATCTTGTAGGCGCCCGCTTCGCCAGCAAGCCGTCCGGCTTCGGCGATCATGGTCCTGCCCACGCCTTCGCCGCGGGCATTGGCGTGGACGACGACATTCTCGATCAGCGCAATCCTGTCGCCACGGTGCCCGAGATGGTCGATGAGGATCATTGCGAGCGATCCGACCGCGCCGCGATGATCCTCGGCCAGCAGCGTGCGGTAGGACGGATAGGACGCCATCCGCGACCACACGATTCGTGCCTCATCGAGCGGCAGCGTCGTGGCGTTGAAACCCGGCTGGCCGATCAGGGCGAGAATGGTCGTCAGGTCGTCTTCCGTAGCGGAGCGAATCCTGAGCGGGTTGGCGGACTTGCTCATGACGCCGCCTCCGGCGGTTCCCCCGCGAGTTCGCCGCGATGCCCCTCGGCCCGCCGTGTCTCGCAATGGTCGGTGTCGGAACAGACGAACATGCGCCCGCCGCGATCGTCGAGAATGACCTCGTCGAGATAGACGCCGGTCGCGCCGCACATTGCGCACGGCTTGTCGAAGGTCTGCGGCTCGAAGGGATGATCGTCGAAGTCGAGGCTGACGACCTGCGAGTAGGGCGGGACGGCGTAGATGCGCTTTTCGCGCCCGGCGCCGAACAGCTGCAGGGCCTTGCTGCGGTGCATTTTCGGATTGTCGAATTTCGGCGTCGGGGACGGGTCCATCACGTAGCGTCCCTCGACCTTCACCGGATAGGCATAGGTCGTGGCGATGTGGCCGTGGCGGGCGATATCCTCGTAGAGCTTCACGTGCATGAGCCCGTATTCCTCGAGCGCATGCATGGTCCGCGTTTCGGTCTCGCGCGGTTCGAGAAAGCGCAAGGGCTCCGGAATCGGCACCTGATAGACCAGGACCTGACCTTCGGTCATCGGCTCCTCGGGGATCCGGTGCCGGGTCTGGATGATGGTGGCCTCGGCGGTGCGGGTCGTTGTCGCGACATCAGCGACCTTGGCGAAGAACTGGCGGATCGACACGGCGTTGGTCGTATCGTCGGCGCCCTGATCGATGACCTTCAGCACATCGTCGGGACCGATGATGGAGGCGGTCACCTGCACGCCGCCGGTGCCCCAGCCATAGGGCATCGGCATTTCGCGCGAGGCAAACGGAACCTGATAGCCGGGAATGGCGATCGCCTTGAGGATGGCGCGGCGGATCATCCGTTTGGTCTGTTCGTCCAGATAGGCGAAATTGTAGGCGGCGATGGCCGGCATGGTCATTCGGCGGCCTCCCGGTGCGCGTCGTCGCCGATGGTCTCCCACTCGGCACGCATGGTGCGCACCAGCTGCAGTTCGGCCTGGAAGTCGACATAGTGGGGCAGTTTCAGGTGTTCGACGAACCCGGTCGCCTGGACGTTGTCGCTGTGGGCGATGACGAACTCCTCGTCCTGCGCCGGCGCGACGATGTCTTCGCCGAATTCGCGGGCGCGCAGCGCGCGGTCGACCAGCGCCATGGCCATGGCCTTCCTTTCCGACTGCCCGAACACCAGTCCGTAGCCGCGCGTGAACTGCGGCGGCTCCTTGGCCGAACCCTTGAACTGGTTGACCATCTGGCATTCCGTGACGCGGATGCGGCCGGCGACAACGGCGAAATCAAGCCCGGGAATGTCGACTTCGATCTCGACCTCGCCAATGCGGATTTCGCCGACGAAGGGGTGGGTGCGGCCGTAGCCGCGCTGGGTCGAGTAGCCGAGCGCCAGCAGCCAGCCTTCGTCGCCGCGGGCCAGCGCCTGCAGCCGCAGATCGCGTTCCATGGGGAATTCCGGCGAGATACGCGTCAGGTCGCCGGGGTCTTGTCGGTCGGACTGCCTGTCAGGTTCAATGAGGCCTTCGCCGTCGAGCAGGTCGGTCACGCGCGGCGTCCTTTCGTCGCTTGCCGGACGCCGCTCCGGCGTGTCCAGCGGCGCGTCGGCGGCCAACGTCGGGTCGAGCAGGCGATGGGTATAGTCGAAGGTCGGACCGAGCAGCTGTCCGCCCGGCAGATCCTTGAAGGTCGCTGAAATGCGGCGCTCGATCTGCATTGCAGCCGTATCGAACGGCCGGGCGTATCCGAACCGGCTGAGCGTGGTGCGATAGGCGCGAAGCAGGAATATCGCCTCGATCATGTCGCCGCGCGCCTGCTTGACGGCCAGCGCGGCGAGTTCGGGATCGTAGAGCGATCCCTCGGCCATCACCCGGTCGACGGCGAGCCCCAACTGGCCGGCAATCTGCCCGAGCGTGAGCGCGGGGACGGCGCGATCGCCGCGCCGGCGTTCGGCCAGCAGCCTGTGCGCCGCATCGATGGCTTTCTCGCCGCCCTTGACCGCGACATACATGGATCAGGACCCTTCCGGTTCGATTGCGACACCGCGGGGCAGCCCGACAATGCCTTCGGGCGCGCACAGGAGGACATCGACGCCGCGGGGAAAGCGGGCGCGATTGTCTGCCCACTGCGTGACGAAATCGTCGGACAGGCCATCGGGAGCGATCACGTCAAAACCGTCGATGCCGGGACCGGTCAGCCGCAGACGCGGCCCCGTCGTGAGCGAAGGCAGTTGCACGATCACGGTTGTCGACCGGTCGGGATAGTCCTGTGTGCCTTGCGCGAACCGGTCAAGCGCCAGCACGGCGGCGCCGTCCGTCACCAGCGCGAAGGTGGCCTCGCCGGGTCCGCCTGCCATGGGCGCGCCGGTCTGGAAGCGCAGCCAATCGACCAGCGGTTGCTGACAGGACGGGTCGCCCCAGAACGGGGTGTCGGAATCGCAGAGCGCCAGCGCCACCGCGCCGCCGGTCGCGGTGAAGGGCGCGGGCGGCGACAGCACGACATCGAGCGAGGAAATCTTCCCCGGACGCGCCAGCGCGTCCATGACGGCGCGGAAGATCTTCTGCGCATCGCCCACCGGGTCTGCCAGGCCGGTCGCCAGGGCGCTGTTGTCCCGCATCAGTCTTCCCCGCGAACCATGGTGAAGAAATCGACCCGTGTCGCGGCGGTCTGTTCGTTGCGTTCGCGATCATGCCTGGCCACAAGCGTTTCCAGCGGCCCGACGATCCGTTGTTCGATCTCGTCGCGCCGGTCCGGATCCTGCCAGAGGGCATCGATGATCGCGGCCAGGCGCGCCTTTTCGCTGTCGCGGCCGAGATGGGCGGCGTGTCCGATCCGGCCATCGGCGAGGCGGAGGCTGGCTCGCGTCAGGGTGACGTCGCCGATATTGAAGGGGGCGCCCGCGCCGCCGATCCGCCCGCGCGCCATGATCATGCCGGTCTCGGGGCCGCGCAGCGCCGTGAC
>JBATNB010000246.1:0-3127 GCA_049290135.1 Rhizobiaceae bacterium | reverse complement strand
GGGTGGTGCCGGCCGGTGCCCGCATCGGCGTGGCCGGGTGGAAATGGTTCGATGCCGACGAGGTGCCGGCCGGGGCCGATCCGGCGCTCGCGCTGGACGTGCCGGCCTTCCTGGCCGATCCGCTGCGCGCACGCGCCGGACGGGCGGAAAACGCCACGGCGATGTTCCAGCATCCCGGCCACGGGCTTCGCGCCCGCGTCACGGTCGACGACATCGTCCGGCTGGAATTTGCCAACCACATGGCCGCCGCCGCCCTGCGCCGCATGGCCTTTGCGCTGACGGAGGGCCTGTCGGACTTCGCCGTGTTCGAGGCGGCCCGGGTCGGCGGGCTTCCGCTCGGCTGTCATCCCACCTTCGCCATGGGAACGACGCCGGGCCTGTCGGGGCCGGTCGGCGACCGGGTGAGGCTCGGCCAGCCGATCAGCTTCAACATCTGCCACTGGGGGGCGAACATCTGCCGCGCCGGCTGGGTGGCGCGCGGCGAGGAGGACCTGCCCGACACCGCCGAGGGCTATCTGGAGCACTTCGTCTTCCCCTATGTCGCGGCGATGTCGGCGTGGTGCGGGCTGATGCGCCCGGGCGTGGAGGGCGGCGCGGTCTGGGCGCGGATGCACGAGCTCCTGCCATTGGACATATTCGGCGTGACGCTCAATCCCGGACACCTGATCGGGCTTGACGAATGGATGTCCTCGCCGATCACGCTGGGATCAAAGGTGCCGCTGGCTTCCGGCATGGCGATGCAGATGGACGTGATTCCGGTCCATCCCGGCTGGGGATCGACCCGCATGGAGGATGGCTACGTCATTGCCGACGCCGGCCTGCGCGCCGAACTGGAACGACGCTACCCGGCCGTTGCCCGGCGCATCGCGGCGCGGACGCGGTTCATGACCGATAGCGTCGGGATGAGCGTGCCCGACACGCTGCTGCCGCTGGCCGACACGTGCGGCATCGTCGCGCCGTTCCTGCTCGATCCGACGCGCATCGTGGTGCTGTGACGGGCTGGAGCCGGCCCGGCGGGACGCCGAAGCGGATGAATGACCGGCGGGCCGAGATCGCCTCACACATGCCGCTTTCGCCGTGCTAGAGGCAAGCCAGATGCATCCATCGCGGAGGACCGCGCCATGATCCGACCCATCCGATTCGCCGCCGCCCTTGCCGCCGCCCTTGTCCTGGCCGCGCCGGCCATCGCGGAGAGCACCTTTTCCAAGTCGATCACCGACCTGTTCAAGGGCAATGACCGCGCCGTGCCGACGAGCGCGGAGGAAATCACCCTGTCGTTCGCGCCGCTGGTCAAGTCCGCCGCGCCGGCGGTCGTCAATGTCTATGCCAATTCCAAGGTAGCGCAGTCGCCCTTCTTCGACGATCCGTTCTTCGGGCGGTTCTTCGGCGATACGATGCCGCCGCGGGTGCAATCCTCGCTCGGCTCCGGCGTCATCGTCGATGTGTCGGGCATCATCGTCACCAACAATCATGTCGTGCGCGATGCCGACGAGGTGAAGGTCGCGCTGTCCGACGGGCGCGAGTTCGAATGCCGCGTGGTGCTGAAGGACGAATCGGTCGACCTCGCCATCCTCAAGATCGAGGCGCCGGACGGACTGCACGCGCTGCGGATCGGCGATTCCGACGCGATGGAGGTCGGCGACCTCGTGCTTGCCATCGGCAACCCGTTCGGCGTCGGGCAGACGACCACGTCCGGCATCGTCTCGGCGCTGGCCCGCTCGCCGGTCGGCGTCACCGATTTCGGCTTCTTCATCCAGACCGATGCCGCCATCAATCCGGGCAATTCGGGCGGCGCGCTGCTCAACATGCGCGGCGAGCTTGTCGGCATCAACACCGCCATCTTCTCCAAGAGCGGCGGCTCCGTCGGCATCGGCTTCGCCATTCCGTCCAACATGGTGCGCGCCGTCATCGCCTCGGCGCGCGATGGCTCGGCCTTCTTCGAGCGGCCGTGGTTCGGCGCCACCTTCGATCTCGTCACCGCGACGGTGGCCGAGGCGCTCGGCATGGAGCGCCCGACCGGCGCGCTCGTGGTCGATGTCGTCAAGGGCGGCCCGGCTGACAAGGCCGGCATCAGGGCCGGCGACGTGGTGCTCGGCGTCAACGGTGTGGAGACGACCAGCCCCGACGGGTTCGGCTATCGCATTGCCACGCTCGGCATCGGCGAAACGGCGACGGTGACGCTGCTGCGCCAGGGCAAGCCCGTGGACATCGCCGTGACGCTCGAGCGCGCGCCGGAAGGGTTGCCGTCGTCATTCCGCACCATCGACGGCCAGAGCCCGTTCGCCGGCTCCAAAGTGGCCAACATGTCGCCGCGGCTCGCCCAGCAGCTTCGCCTGCCGGAAAACACCACCGGCGTCGTGGTCGCCGAGGTCGATCCGCGTTCGCCCGCCTCGCAGTTCATCGCGCCGGGCGATATCGTCGTGCAGGTCAACGGCGCCGACATCGGCTCGGTCGACGATCTGGTCGCGGCGGCGGCGGAGGATACGCGCTGGTGGCGCTTCACGCTCAATCGCGGCGGGCGTCTCGTGAAGAACACCATCCGCTTCTGACCCGCATGACCGACCTGTTCCAGACCGGCGGCGACGAGGCCAGCGACCGGCGCCTGCGGCCGCTGGCCGACAGGCTCCGGCCGGGAACGCTCGACGAGGTGGTCGGCCAGGAACATCTGACCGGGCCGGACGGCGCGCTCACCCGCATGATCGCGGCGCACTCGCTCGGCTCGATGATCTTCTGGGGACCGCCCGGCACCGGCAAGACCACGGTTGCCCGTCTCATCGCCGGCCTCACCGACCAGCCGTTCGAGCAGGTGTCGGCGATCTTTACCGGCGTCGCCGATCTGAAGAAGGTGTTCGACACGGCCCGCATGCGCCGCGCGCAGGGTCGCCAGACCGTGCTCTTCGTCGACGAGATCCACCGTTTCAACCGGGCGCAGCAGGATTCCTTCCTGCCGGTCATGGAGGATGGCACCATCATCCTGATCGGCGCCACCACCGAGAACCCGTCATTCGAACTCAACGCGGCGCTGCTGTCGCGCGCGCGCGTGCTGGTGTTCGAGCCGATCGGGCCGGAAGGCATCGCGCGGCTGCTGGAGCGCGCCGAAGCGCTGGAAGGCCGGGCGTTGCCGCTC
>JBATNB010000245.1:0-1739 GCA_049290135.1 Rhizobiaceae bacterium | reverse complement strand
GAGACCGGGGCATCGAGCGTTGCCAGGCCGGCGGCCTCGGCCAGCGCGTGCGCCTTGCGCGCCGATTCGACGTCGATGGTGGAGGAATCGATGATGAGCGCGCCGGGCCGGGCGAAGGGCACCAAATCCGCCCATACCGCCAGGACATGCTTGCCGGCCGGCAGCATGGTGACGATGATGTCGGCGCCTTTCGCCGCGGCGCGCGCGTCGGCCATGATCGTCACGCCCTGGTCGCGCGCGATCTTGAGGTTCTGTGGCACCAGATCGAAGCCCTGGACGTCATGGCCCGCCTTGACCAGATTGGCGGCCATGGGATTGCCCATGTTGCCCAGACCGATAAAGGCGATGACGGACATGATCGGCTCCTTGATGTTCGGTTCGGCTGCTCAGCGCCCGAGCAGGTGACGGGCGATGATCACGCGCATGATTTCGTTGGTTCCCTCGAGAATCTGGTGGACGCGCAGGTCGCGCACCAGTTTCTCCACGCCATAGTCGTGAAGGTAGCCGTAGCCGCCGTGGATCTGCAACGCGGCATTGGCGATCTCGAAGCCGGCGTCGGTGACGAGGCGCTTGGCCATGGCGGACCATTTGGTCGCATCGGCGGTCTTGCGGTCGACCTTCGAGGCTGCGGCGTAAAGGAACAGGCGCGCCGCCGAAAGCTCGGTCTCCATGTCGGCCAGCTTGAATTGCAGGGCCTGGAAATCGCGGATCGGGCGGCCGAACGCCTTGCGTTCGCCGGCATAGGCGACGGCCTTGTCGAGGGCGGACTGCGCGCCGCCGAGCGAACAGGCGGCGATGTTGAGGCGGCCGCCATCGAGCCCGGCCATGGCGATAGCGAAGCCCTGGCCTTCCTCGCCGATGCGGTTTTCGGCCGGGACACGGCAATTCTCGAACACGACCTGGGCGGTGGGCTGCATGTGCCAGCCCATCTTGCGTTCCTGCGCGCCGAAGGCGAGGCCCGGCGTGCCGGCTTCGACCACGAAGGCGGATACGCCCTTTGGCCCGTCCGCGCCGGTGCGCGCCATCACCACGTAGAGGTCGTTGGCGCCGGCGCCGGAGATGAACTGCTTGACGCCGTCGAGCACGTAATGATCGCCGTCGCGCACGGCGCGGGTCCTGAGCGCGGCGGCGTCGGAACCGGCGCCAGGCTCGGTCAGGCAGTAGGAGGCCAGCTTCTCCATGGCGGTGAGCGAGGGCAGGTAACGCGACCGGAGGGACTCGCCGCCAAAGCGGTCGATCATCCAGGCCGCCATGTTGTGGATCGAGATGAAGGCGGAAAATGCCGGGCAGCCACGCGCCAGCGCCTCGAACACGAGCACGGCGTCGAGGCGGGTGAGGGCGGATCCGCCGACATCGTCGCGCACGTACAAGCCGCCGAACCCCAGCGGCCCGGTCTCGCAGATGGCATCGCGCGGGAAGTGGCGCGCGCGATCCCATTCCAGGGCGTTGGGCGCAATGCGATCGGCGCTGAAGGATTCGGCCATGTCGCGGATGGCGCGCTGCTCGGCGGTCAGTTCGAATGCGCCGTCGTCCATTGCCCTGTCGTCCTTCCCCGCCGCGTCCGGTTCGAAGACTAACGGCAGCGTTGGCGTTTTGGAACCGCGACCATCGCCGAACCCGTCATGGCAGGAGGATCGCGCGCAACGGATTGTCGGGATCGGCAAGGATGCGCAGCGCCAGGGCGACGCAGACGATGACGAGCAGCGGGCGCACCAGCCGGGCGCCGCCGCGCATGGCGA
>JBATNB010000244.1:0-6356 GCA_049290135.1 Rhizobiaceae bacterium | reverse complement strand
ACGCAGCCCAGCCGCCGCGCGGCGTCGAGCAGCGCGCCCCTGACCTGCGTACGGTTGCGCACGACCAGCACCCGCGCCTCGCGCACGAGCGCGACAACATTGTCCGGCCGGTCCGCGAGGGTCGGATCGTAGACCGTGTCGTAGGCCGCGCTGAGCCGCGCGACCGCCGGAGCGTCCATGAATTCGGTGATGACGATGTCGGCCATCGGGTCGTTGCTTGTCCTGGTTCCCTCAGGCCGAGCGATAGAGCTTGGTCATCACGAACTCGCGATGGCCGAGCGCCTCCGCGGCGGTGTGACGCCCGTTGGCCGTGCGCCGGATCATGTCGATCAGGCTGTCGCCCGCCTCGTCGATGGTCATCTCGCGCCGCAGGATGCCCGAAACGTCGACATCGACATGCTCGCCCATCGTGCGCATCGTGCGCGGATTCGCCGTGATCTTGATGACCGGCACGATCGGGTTGCCGATGACATTGCCCTGCCCGGTCGGGAACGTGTGGATGACATAGCCGCCGGCCGCCATGAGCGTCACGCATTCGGCCGCGGCCGAGGAGGAGTCCATGAAATACAGGCCACGTCCGGCATTCGGCGCCTCGGCGGGCTCGAGAATGTCGATATAGCGCGAGGTGCGGCCGATCTTTTCCAGATTGCCGAGCGCCTTTTCCTCGATCGTCGTCAGGCCGCCTTCGATATTGCCCTTGGTCGGCTGGCTTTCCGACAGGTCGTCGGTCTGGTGGGCGAAGATCACATCGTCCTGATAGGCCTTCCACATCCGGTACCAGCGCTCGCCGACCTCCTCGTTGATGGCCCGCGCCTTGCAGATATGTTCCGCCCCGGTGATTTCGGAGGTCTCGCCAAAGCAGCCATAGATCCCTTCCGGCAGCAGCTTGTCATACATGTTGCCGACGGTCGGACAGGCGCCGAGCCCGGTCGTGGTATCGCTCTCGCCGCATTTGGTCGACACCCACAATTCCGAGATCGAGCATTCCTCGCGCTCCAGTTCCGAGGCGTAATGCACGAATTCCTTGGCCTTGCGGCTGGCGTCCATGATGGTCTTGAGATCGCCGTTCTGCTCGATCGAGAAGCCGGCGACCGGCTTGCCGGTGGCGGCGATGCCGTCGACGATCCGCTTGGTCCAGCCCGGCTCGATGCCGATGACGATGCAGGCCGCGACATTGGGGTTCGCGCCCGTGCCGATCATCGTGCGGAAATGCAGGTCGAGATCGGCGCCGAACTGAAGCCGGCCGTAGGCGTGCGGCAGGGCCATCGTGCCCTTGATGTTGTTGGCCACGGCCTCGCAGGCCGCATTGGAAATGTCGTCGACCGGCAGGATGACGACGTGGTTGCGAACGCCGACGCGCCCATTGTCGCGCCGGTAGCCCCGGAAGGTCATGTTGGCGTAACGCGATGTCATGTCCGGGCTCCTACCAGCGTTTTGTCTTGAGGTTCTGGACATGGACGTGTCCGCCGCGCGGGATATCGGCGACGAAGCGCCCGATATCCTGGCCATACTTGACCGCCGTGTCGCCGGACTTCAGGTCCCGCAGCGCGACCTTGTGGCCGATCGGGATGTCGGCGCCGGCGGTCAGTTCGAACTGCGAATTGTCGGCGGTGACGACTCCGAGCATCACCGTCCCGGCCTTCAGGCCTTCGACGACAATGACGGCGACATTGTCTGCGTGCTCGTGAACGAGGCAGTGAGGTGCGGGCATTTGTCCTGCTCCAACGAACGATCGACGGCCCGGAATCGGCCGGTCCGAACCAAAATTATATAAGATAAAAGACTATAGACATGTCAATTGGCCTTGCAACGAAATCAGGCACGGGTTTGACTGCGACACGATGAAAGCCGCCGAGCGAATCGCAACGGGTACGGAAATGTCTGGGCACGAGCCGGCGCAGAGGCCCCGTCCGGCCGAACCGGCGCATGCCGACATGCTCGGATACGAGCCGCTCTACCGGCGGGTGATGAACATCCTCGTGGGCCGGATCGCCGACGGGCGCTGGCAGGCGGGGCAACTCATCCCGAACGAATTCCAGATCGCCGGCGAACTGAATGTCTCGCAAGGCACCGTCCGCAAGGCGCTGCACGAGATGACGGCGGACAATCTCCTCGTCCGCAGGCAGGGGCGCGGCACCTTCGTCAGCAGCCATGACGAGGAACGGGTGCTGTTCCAGTTCTTCCACATCGCGTCGGACGAGAACGTGCGCGAGTTTCCCGACAGCACCGTCATGGCGCTGGAGAAGGGGCTGGCGGACGAAATGGAAATCGCCGCGCTCGAACTCGGTCCGGGCGACACCGTGTGGCGGCTCAGGCGCCGGCGCACGCTCGGCGGCAAGCCGGTGATCGTCGAGCTTGTTGTCCTGCCCGAGGCCATCTTTCCCGACCTCGACCAGCTCGATCCCGTGCCGAACAATGTCTACGGGCTTTACTCGCAGCGCTACGGCGTCACCGTCGTGCGCGCGACGGAGAAGCTCAAGGCGGTCGCGGCCACGTCCGACGACGCGCGGGCGCTCGACTGCCCGTTCGGCATGCCGCTGCTCGAGATCGACCGCCGGGCGCACGGCATTGACGGGCGCATCGTCGAGTGGCGCATCTCGCGCTGCCTGACCGAGCAGCACCATTACCTGTCGGACCTGAAATAGCAGCGATTCAGGCCGTGGCGAGCTTCACCGGCTCGCCGGTCCGCGCCGAATGTTCCGCCGCCGCCCCCATCTCCACCGCGCGCAGCCCGTCCTCGATGCTGACGTCCGGCCGGCCGCCCTCAAGCACGATCTGGCGAAACCGGCGATGCTGATGGAAGGTCGAGCCGTGATGATCGCCGGCCGCGAGGATCGCGGCATCGACATGCACGGTCTCGTGGATCGGGTTCTTCGGTTCGCGCGGCGAGAACACGAGTTCGGAGGCGCGCTCGCCCGTCGGCCAGAACCGGGCCGGACCCGGCACCAGCGCCTCGATCTTGGCCTGGTCGCCCACGGCGGTGATGTGCTCCTGGAAATAGCTCCCTTCACAGAACATGCACAGTTCGAGCATGGCGCGCGCGCCGCTGGCGAAATCGACGATGACATAGGCATTGTCGAGAATGTCGGGCCGTTCCCCGCCATAGCGCTCGTCGAGATGGTTCACGTCCATCGCGCCCGAGGCGTAGATGCGCGTCGGCTCGCTCCGCAGCACCAGCCGCATCAGGTCGAAGAAATGGCAGCATTTCTCCACCAGCGTGCCGCCCGTGCGCCGCGAGAAGCGGTTCCAGTCGCCGACCTTGGGCAGGAACGGAAAGCGGTGCTCGCGAATGGTCAACATGCGCAGCCGGCCGGCCTTGCCGGCGTGGCTGTCCTCGATCAGGCGGGCGACGGGCGCCATGTACCGGTATTCCATCGCCACCCAGACCGGCGCCTTGCGGGCGGCGGAGGCGGAGAGAACGCGGCGCGCGCCTTCCGCGGTCGTGCAGAGCGGCTTTTCCACCAGGATCGGCAGATCGGATGACAGCGCGTCGAGGAGGATCGATTCGTGCGTGTCATTGGGGCTGGCGATGACAAGCGCGTCGACCAGACCGGAATCGAGCAGCGCGCGATGATCGGCGAATCGGGAAACCGTCCCGCCCGCCAGCGCGGCGGCGCTGTCGCGCATGCCCTCGTCGGGATCGGCAACCGCCGTCACCCGGGTGCCGGGCAACAGCGCGATGTTGCGGATATGCTCGTGGCCCATCATGCCGGAACCGATCAGGCCGTAGCGCAACTCAGTCATGTCAGTCCTCACAGGGCCATGACCGGAAGGCCCATTTCCGCCGCCAGCGCCGTGACCGTTTCCCGATGATCGCCATAGGCGAGCGAAAGATGATGTTCCAGCCCGGAGCCGACCAGTGCGTCCTCGAACGCCGCGCTCCCGGAGTCCATGCGCACGACGCCGGCGGTTCCGGAATAGGCCAGCGGCCGGCGCAGCATTTCACCGCCGCCGACCACCACGGCCAGTTTCCCGCCGGCCTGGCTGATGCGTGCGAAGGTCACGCGCCCGGGCTTCAGCGGAAACTCGAACAGCAGCGGCATCTTGCGGTTGGAATGAATGCCGGCCCTGGCCTCGACCTGCCGGTCGCGCATCGAGGCCGGCGCCTGTCCGCAATGCCAGACGACCGTCGTGTCGTCGTCGCGGTCGACATGGACGATGTCGACAAGAAACGCGGCTTCGCCCGCCATGGCCTGCAGCAGCAGGTTGGTCAGCGCCCCGTGCACGTCGGCCTCGCAGGCGCACGGTACGCGGCGCTCTCCCATCATGCCGACCGGGCCGCAGATCGCCCCGCCATATTCGGTGAACATTTCCGGCCAGCACCGGATGGCGAACGCCGAATACCCGCCGCGTTTGCCGAGCGTTTCCAGCGCGACGCGCAGACGCAGCGACCGATCGAGTTCGACCTGGTCGACTGCATCAAGCCCGGAAAGCGTGGATGCCGCCTCCTCGCGCGCCGCAATGACCGAGTCCGGCGCCGCCGCGCCGGCCTCGGCGAACAGATCGGCCAGCGACAATGGCGTCACCGAGACGCCGGCAAGCCGTTTCAGCGTGGCCTCGTCATAGGCGCAGGTATCGAACCCGGCGGGCCGCTCGCCGATCCGGGCGATGCGCGCTCCCTCGATGGCGCCGATGGCCTTGCGCGCGTTTCGCCGCGCCTCTTCACCGGCGACAGCGGGCAGTGCGCGCCTGGCGGACGCACGCCGTTTCCCCGCTAGGAGATCTGCCAGCAAAGCCCGGGCGCCGGGGGCATCGGCATCGCTGTAGGCCCAGGAGAATGCCGACCCCGCAAGCCCGATGGCATGCGCTGCGAGGTTCAGCCCGCAGAATGAATTCAGCCGCAGCCGGCCGCCGGTGCGCGGCTCGGGAAAGGCCCAGATGCCGACGGGGACGCTCGCCGAGGCGGCGATGCGCGCCGCCATGCTGGCATCGGTGAAGGTGACCTGGGCGATGAGGAGCAGGTCGAGGCGTTCATGCGCGAGCGCCGCGAGCGCATCCTCCGTCGCTGCCGCGTCGAACAGCAGTCCGCCGCCGACGACCCGGTGGCCGGCGCTGTCCAGCAGCGCCTTCAGGCCCGCGAGCTTCTCCTCCGCGTAGGCGACATCGAAGGTCGAACGGGCAAGGGGCAGCAATCCGATCGTTGCCATCACGCCGCTCCGGTTTCCCGATAGTGCAGCCGGAACGACCCGTCGGCATGGGGCGGCTCGACCGCGCCGCCGAAATTCGGCGCGTCGAACCACGCGGTGGCGTTCGCATCCGTCAGCGCGTTGATGCGCGCCATGTAGGGCAGGCTGGCCGAACTCAGGCCGGACGCGATCGCCGCCCAGTCCGGGAAGGCCTTGAACGGTTCGGCCCAGATGGCGCGGCCGGCAAGGTAACCGGAAGCCCCTGCTTTGTAGGCGAATCGCAGGATCGCCTCGAATTCGGCCATGCCGGCGCCCGCCGAAAGCATGACCCATGGCCGCGCCGAAAGCCGCCCCATCTCGTCGAACAGCGCCTGGATCGCCGCCGGGTCGCCGGACACCGCCGCGCTGGCGGGAACCGGGCTTTCCAGCTTGAAGATGTCGATGCCGAACGACGGGTCGGCGAAGCGGCGCACGCTTTCCAGCACATTGTCGGCCTGCTTGGCCGCCATCTCCACATAGTCGCGCGTCTGCCCGGACTCACCGGGAAGCGGATAGACGAGAAGCTCGAAAAGGTAGGGAATGTCGTGGCGGGCGCAAGCGTCGCCGATGCGGCGGGCGAAGTCCTCCTGGGCCCTGCACACGTCAGGCGCCGCGTCGGGTCGGTACCACGCCAGAACCTTCACCGCATCGCCGCCGACCCTTTTGATCTTGTCCACCGACCAATGGTCGATTTCGGAGGAAAGGCGTCCGCCTTCCGATTCCGTGAAGATCGAATCCTCGAGCGTGACGATCATCCCCTTCGCCGGCGAAAGCAGGCCGAGGCCGCGCGGAAGCGCGTAATGCGGGTCGAGCAGGACCGCGGACGCCTGGTCCTGCAGAAGTTCCACGAGCATGGCCTTGAAGCCGGCGACGTCCTCGTAGGGCGCCTCGGCCGTGCCGCGAGCCGCTTTGATCGGGTTCTTGATCGGCGGCCTCTGATCGACGGCCAGCATCTTGAAGCGCCCCTTCGCATCGGCGAGGCGCCGCATGCCCCAGAGTTTTCCGGCCGATAAAGTCGATGTCATGGATCTGTGCCTCTTGATGCCAGGAAGTCGTCGACCGTGCGCCGGTCCGGCGTGCCGTCGCGCCCGCCGAACCGGGTGCACTTGATGGCCGCGGCTGCGGAGGCGAAGCGCACCGCCTCCGGCTCGCCACAGCCTTCGGCAATTGCCGTGGTGAAGGCGCCATGCC
>JBATNB010000243.1:0-8438 GCA_049290135.1 Rhizobiaceae bacterium | reverse complement strand
CTCCGACCCGGAGTTCAGGGCGCGGAACGCCGAGCGGATGAAGGCGCTTAACGCCGACCCCGAGTTCAGGGCGGCGGCCTCCGAGCGGATGAAGGCGCTTCACGCCGACCCGGAGTTCAGGGCGCGGCGGATCGCTGGTATCAGGCGTCATCACGCCGGATGCGACGTGCCTAGCTGGGTGCCCGACGATCTGCGCGACAAATACATCGACGTGGCGCGACTGAGCGGCGAGGAGGCCGCTGCGTCTCATGTCCGCCGCCTCAAGCGCGAGGCCGCGCTGTGACCGAAAACATGAACCGCGCCGGACTGGCCCATCATCCCGAAACTGGCCCGGCGCGCCCCTGCCTGCCTACCATCGCCATCATCCTCCGGCGACGCACCACTGGCGGGCAGGGGACCAATACGGCGCGAGGGGCGTCGGACAGCGGGCGGGCGATGGGCGTCGCCTCCCGCAGGTTGCGCCGGAGCCTCCGGCCGGCGAAGCGCGCGGCGCAAAATCGCAGCGTGCATCCCCTCACTCATTCGGGCCTCGCCCGTCACCGCGCCCATGAGGGCAGTCCTCCCAACCGACTGGCGGGGGCGGTTTGTGCCGTCCCCGCCTCTTTTCAGAGGAACGCCGCATGATCGACGCCCGCGAGCGCGCGATTTTCGAGCGCATCAAGGCCGTCCTGACCGAGATCGGGACGCTTCAGGATGACCTCGCAGAACTGAGGCTGGAGGCCGAGAAGGCGGCGGGCCTGACCAAGGAACGCATCGGCGACCTGATCGCCGTCGCCCGCCGTCAGGTCATGGACGCCGCCGTCCGCGAGAAGAAGGAAGCCGCCGAGCGCCGCAGGGCCGAACTCGACGGCCAGTTGTCGCTCGCCCTCGATGCCGCGCCGCGCCGTGCGCCGCCGCTGGCGCCGGGCAAGGTATGGGCGCAGCAGCCGGAGGGCCACTACGCCGCGACGGACGCCGAATGAGCCGCGCCGCTGCCTCGCCGCGTCACAACAGCCTGACGCTTGATACCGTGCGGCGCCGCTCGCCCCTGAGCGAAGACCAGATCCACCGCGCCGTCGCCACCTATCTCGACCTCGTGCTGGCGCCGGAGGCGACATACACGACCGTCCCCGGCGGGCACCGCACCATGACCATAGCGCCGGGCTATCGCTCAGGCTTCCCCGATATCCTGATCATCGCGCGCGGGCAGGCGTTCTGCATCGAACTGAAGCGCCCCGGCAAGAAGGCCGAGGCCCACCAGCGCGCCGTGCATGAAACGCTGCGGCGCTGCGGCGCTCCGGTTGCGGTCTGCACATCGGTCGAGGAAGTCGCCGGGACGCTGGACGGCTGGCGCATCCCGACGCGCGGGGGGATCGCAGTATGACCTACCGCGAGGAAATCATTGGCGATGCGCGGCTGATTCTAGGCGAGCGGTTTAAGCCGGTCGTGGCTTGCCGTGCCTGCGACACCACATGGAAGCCAAGCTGCACGACGACGCGCGAGCCGTGCCCTGGTTGCGGGAAAATCAAGGAAGTGCGGGCGCGGCCAAAGGCGACCAGAAACATCGATGGCCTTAAAGTATGGCGAGCGGCGCGACCGGGCTACTCAACTGAATGGGAGCGTCGCTATCGCCGGAGAGCGCTGCTTGTTGTCGGGCGCGGAAGTGTTTCTTGCGTGCGATGCGGCTGCGACCGCCCTGACCTTATTGAGATCAACCATAAGAACGGCGGCGGCGGCAAGGAGCTGCGTGGGCTCGGGAATAAGTGGCATCGGCAAATCGCAAAATTGGAGCGCCCTGTCGATGACCTCGAATTGCTCTGCAAGCCCTGCAACGCCGTTCACGCGCTTGAGCTGAAGCACGGGCCTCTGCCCTTCCGTGTCGTTTGGGGAGGCTCCGATGGCTTGGCGTGAAGAGATTATCGGGGATGCCCGGCTAATATGCGCTGATTGCAGAGACATTCTGCCGACGCTTGGCAAGGTCGATGCCGTCGTGACGGACCCGCCGTATGGAATGGCATTTCAGTCCAATCACCGCAGGGTCCAGCACAAGGCTATTGCCGGAGACACTGACGACGATCTGCTTCTCCTGGCCTGCAGCATCGAGGCGCTGCACTCGTCCTATATCTTCTGCAGGTGGGACAATGTGTTTCGCGTCCCGCGCCCCAAGAGCCTTGTGACGTGGGTAAAGAATAACTGGTCAATGGGTGACCTCGACCACGAACACGCCCGCCAGACCGAAGTAGCACTGTTCTACCCAGGGCCGGACCATAGCTTCCCAAGTGGGCGTCCCGCCGACGTAATCTTCGCGCCCCGCACGGGCAACGAGTTTCACCCAACAGAAAAGCCGGTTCAGCTTATGTGCGCGGTGGTCGGGTGGACGCGCGGTGCCATCTTAGACCCCTTCATGGGTTCCGGCACGACTGGCGTTGCCTGCGCCAAGCTGGACCGTGCCTTCATCGGCATTGAGCGCGAGCCTAGCTATTTCGACATCGCCTGTCGCCGGATCGAGGAAGCCTATCACCAGCCGCGCCTGTTCACCGAGCCCGTGCCGAAGCCCGAACAACTCAACATGCTCGACGGTGCCGTATGAAACCGAGGAACCGCCGCGCCGACCTGATTGCCGCGCTGGCCGAGCGCCGCGCCGAGGCCAGACGCAAGGCCCGCATCGCCAAGGGCGGCGAGCGCAACAAGGCGCAGTCAAGGCTGGTCGCCGCGACCGCCGCGCTGCTGAAGGCGGAGGTGCGGGTGTGACCCGCCTCCCGCCCGCCGATGCCATCCGCCACTATGCCCGGAACGGCATGGCGCGCGCCTATCTGGAGCGCATCTACGGCGCCGAACCGGTGGGCCGCGTGCTGGGCGACGATGAGCTACGCGCCGCGACGCGCATCGTCGATACGCGCTCGCTACCGTTTGGGGAACAACTGCGCCTCGCCCGCGAGCGCCAGCGCCATACCCAAAACATCGCGGCGAAGATCGCCCTCTCGCCATGCGCCACAACCACTGAAATCGAGGGCTACGAGGCCGGCGACAAACAGATCCGGGACAAGCGGCGGATCAGGCGGCTGTGCGACTACATCGGCGTTCCGGTCGCGGACATGATGCCGGCGATCCTGGAGCATAACGCCCGCGCGGCAAGGATGCGCGCCATCGACCGCGCGCCGACGCGCGTTGAAATCGCGGAGAAGCGCAAGCCGAAGAAGCCTGCGGTGCGCGGCCGCAGCCGCATTGATCTGACCGATGCCGCGCTGGCCGAGGCCGTCGAGATGTGGTGTCAGGGCATGACCGTCGGCGACATGAGCCGCAAGACCGGCGTCCCGGCGCACATCTACCACAGGGCGATCCCGAGGATCAGGGCGATGGCGGAGGAGATGAATGGCCGAACGGATTAGCTCTACCGAACTGGACGATGATAGCCCGCTGTTAGACCTGGCGGCCGAGGAAGCCGTGATCGGCGTGGCGCTCGCCCGTCCCATCCTTCTCGACGTGCTCGGCGCGGTATCGGACGCCGACTTCGCCTATCCGCGTCTCGCCGCGTGCTGGCGGATGTGCTCGATGATGCGCGATAAGGGCGCGGCGCCATCCGCGCTGACAATCGGGTCATTCCTTCAGCGCGGGGAGGCCGCAGCAGGTCAGGAAAACAGCGACGCGGCGTCATATCTCAACGATCTTGCGCTGCAAGCCCCGACAACCGAGCACGAGGCCCGCGCCTGCGCCGAGAGGGTGCGCGATCTCAGCGCGAGGCGGCGGCTGGCATGGATACACCAGGCCGCGCTGGGCGATGCCGCCGAGCCGCAGCCAGACGAGACCCCGGCCGAACTGGTAGCGCGCGCCATCGAGGCGCTTCAATCTGCTGTCCCTCCAATCAAGCCATCGCGCGGCCTCAATGATGTCGCCGCGGCCATCCTGAAGCGCGCGTTCGATCCGAAGACCGCCGCCGCTGACGCCCTATGGTTCGGCGTCAAGGAGCTTGATGAACGCACAGGCGGCTTTATGCCGGGCGAGTTTATCGTGCCTGCCGGCCGCCCCGGCATGGGCAAGAGCCTGCTCGCCAATCGCCTGATACGCACTGCCGCCGAGGCTGGTGCCGGCGTGCTGGCATTCGAGCTTGAAATGTCGGACGAGGAAACCGCCGCCCGGCTGGTCGCCGATATGGTCCGCGATGCCGGGCATGAGGTCTGGTATTCGACGATTCGGCGCGGCGCCGTGGCGAGGTTCCACGCCGACGCACTGGCGGACTGCGCGGAGGCCCTGACGCGATGGCCGCTTGTGATCGACCATCGCCCCGGGCTCACGACTGACCAGATCAGGCAGCGGGCGCGTGAGGAAAAGCGTCAGTTTGAAGCCGCCGGTCGTCGGCTGGGCTTGATCGTTGTCGATCATATCGGGCTGGTCAGGGCTTCGACCGACCGGCGCGGCAACAAGGTGGCCGAGATGACCGATGTCAGCAACGCGATGAAGGAAATGGCGAAGGAAATCGGCTGCGTCGTTGTCGGAGTGTCGCAGCTTTCCAGAGCCGTCGAGGGCCGCGACGACAAGCGCCCGGTTCTTTCCGATCTGCGCGAATCCGGTTCGATCGAGCAGGACGCCGACACCGTGATGCTGCTCTACCGCGAGGCCTACTATCTCAAGCACAAGGAGGCGACGATGGACCCCGGCGACTACCGCGTCGAGATGGAGGCCTGCAAGCACACGTTGGAGGTCAACTGCGCCAAGCTGCGCGGGGGCGAGCCTGGCGTCGATCTGGTTGATATCGACGTTGCGACCGGCTCGATCCGCGAGCGCGGGAGGTGGTCGTGAGCGATCTGCCAGAGCCTCTGACGCCGCCGGACTGTGACGTGCGCTCGCTGGAAGGGTTTGATTTGAACGTCGAGCGACTTATGTCAAGCGAGCTGGTGGCGCTCGCTACCGGAGAAGAGTTCAAGGCGGCGATCATGCTATGGTGCCGGTCGTGGAAGCAGGTCCCGGCGGCGTCTCTGCCTGATGATGATCGCATCCTCGCATCGTTTGCCGGCCTCTCTCTTATGAAATGGCGCAAGGTCAGGGCCATGGCGCTGCGCGGGTTCGTGAAATGTCTTGACGGTCGGCTCTATCATCCTGTTCTTGCGGTCTTGGCGATCAAGGGCGCGGAGAACCGGAGGCGGTTTCTCGCCAAGCGCGAAATGGATGCCGAACGCCTGCGCGAATGGCGTTCGTCGCAGAAAGGAAACGTAAAAGAAACGAGTTCTGAAACGAGTTCTGAAACGCGTTTCGTCGCGTCAGTCCCTGTCCTTGTCCCTGTCCCTAAGAAAGAACCTCTCACACCCAGTCCAAGCTCTGAGCCTGAACGCGCCGCCGCCCCGCCCAGCCCGGTGCGGGACAAGTCGGATCGGGAAAGGCTCGCCGCTCTGGTCGCAACCGCCATTGGGGTCCAGAAAATCGGGGATTTGCCACCAAATCTTGCCGGAAATCTCATGGCTGAGGTCGACTCGATGCTGGCGCAGAACTGCGATTTCACCGCAGACATCGCCACGGCCCTCGCCATCCGACCGGACGGGAAATGGCCCGGAAATCCGCGATACTGGACCAAGGCGGCGCTTGGAAACCGCGACCGGCGCCTCGCAAATCCAGCGGCGGCTGGCCACGGCAAAGCCGCCAATCTCCACCGCTCCGAGCGCGACAAGCGCCTGCGGTCGTGGCTGAAAACCGGGCAGTGGGCCGCGTCCTGGGGGCCGCAACCAGGCGAGCCCGGGTGCTGCCTCACCGCCGACGAAATCTCCGAAGCCCAATCGAGGGGGGCAGCCTGATGGCCCGCGCAGGAAGACCGCGCAAACCCGCCGCCCGCCGCCTGCCAAGCGGCGCCGCCTACACCCCGGCCGCAGACCGCGAGGCCGCTGCGATAGCCACCGTCGTCGCCCAGCGGATCAACCACGGCGCGACTGTTCACAACGCCCTCGACCAGCGCCACGCCACCCCGCTCGGCCGGATGTTTCTCGCCGGGAAGCTCGGGGCCGAGGCGCGGGCCGAGGACAGGTTCATGGCTCTCGAATGGTATGCCGGCCTCCACCGCGCGATGCGCCGCGCCATCGCCAGCCGCGACCCCTACGCCGGGGCGAAACAGGCCGGAGGATCAGTCGCAGACCAAGACCCACGCGCCGTGCTGCAAGCGATCGCCCGGCACCGCGACGCCGAGCAAGCGATCCCGGCCGCCTCCCGCAGCGCGGTCTGGCGGATCGTGGTCTGCGAGGAACCCGACGCGCCGCTGTATCTGGTCGGCCCGCTTCTCGCTGCCGCCGACGCGCTGCACCTGGTCAGGGCCGGTAAACACGCCGCCATATTGACACCAGCCCAAAACCGTGCAAACAACGGAAATTCAGTTTAGGAACTGCGTCATGAGCCCGCCCGGAGAAACCCGTGGCGGGTTTTTCAATGGGGATGAGTTGTGAGCGCACCGCGCGGCCGGCCCTCAACATACAACGCTGAAATCGCAGAAAAAATCTGCGAGCACGTCGCGTCAGGCATGACGCTGCGCGAGGCCTGTAGGCAGGACGGAATGCCGCCTGAAAGCACCGTCAGGTTGTGGGTTCTGGATAATCGGGAGGGTTTTGCTGCGCGCTACGCCCGCGCGCGCGACTTGCTGCTAGAGCATTGGGCCGATGAGACAATCGAAATCGCCGATGACGGGTCGAATGACTGGATGACCAGGAATGAGGTAGAGGTTGCCAACGGCGACCACATCTCCCGGTCTCGTTTGCGCGTAGACCAGCGCAAGTGGCTGCTGTCGAAGCTCAAACCTGAGCGATACGGAGACAGGGTTGTCCATGCCGGTGACGCTGAAAACCCCATTAGCGTGAAGCACGCCGGCGCCAAGGAAATATTGGCAAAAGCCGTTGCACGCTAATGATTTGAGGGCGCTCGCCCCTGACGCCAGAGCGAGGGCGCTGGCTGCGCTGACCGATGAGCACGCCGCCGAGCTTCTGGCGGACTGGACATTTTGGGCGAGGCCGGAACAACTGCCGCCGCCGGGCGACTGGACGGGCTGGCTCGTTCTGGCCGGGCGAGGGTTCGGCAAGACCAGAACCGGCGCGGAGTGGGTAACGGACTGCGTTCTGAATCGCGGATACGGGAGAGTTGGCCTCATTGCTGAGACGTCGGCTGACGGCCGCGACGTGCTGGTTGAAGGTCCTGTGGGGCTGCTCAACGTCGGTCCGTGGGGACAGAAGCCGAGCTACGAACCGTCGAAGCGTCGCGTTACATGGGACAACGGAGCGGTCGCCACATTATACGATGCCCGCGAGCCTGACCAGCTACGCGGTCCGCAGCACGATCTGCTGTGGTTCGATGAGTTGGCGAAGTTCCGCTACGCTCAAGAGGTCTATGACCAGGCGATGTTCGGCCTTCGTCTCGGCGACCGGCCGCGCTGGCTGGCGACAACGACGCCGCGCCCTATCCCGCTGATCAGGTCGATGCTGCGCGACCCGACCGTGGTTGTCACGCGCGGGAAAACCCGCGACAACCTGGCTAACCTCGCGCCCTCGTTTCAGGCGCAGATCATTGCGAAATACGAGGGGACGCGCCTCGGCCGGCAAGAGCTGGACGCCGAAATCCTCGATGACGCGCCTGGCGCTCTGTGGTCGCGCCGAAACATCGATGACTACCGTGTCGCCGAAGCGCCTGAAATGAAGCGGATCGTGGTCGGCGTCGATCCGGCAGTGACCAGCCACGAAAACTCCGACGAATGCGGCATCATCGTCGCCGGGCTGGCGGGAAACGGCCACGCCTATGTGCTCGATGATCGGTCGGCCGTCATGTCGCCGGAACAGCTCGCCCGCCGGGTGAGCCTGGCGTTCTCGATGTGGCGCGCCGATAGCGTCGTGGTCGAGGTCAATCAGGGCGGCGACATGGTGAAGTCGATCCTTCGTGCCGCCGCGCCGCACATGCCGATCAAGGAAGTCCGCGCGTCGCGTGGCAAATACGTCCGGGCCGAGCCTGTGGCTGCAATCTACGAGCAGGGACGGGCGCACCATGCCGGGGCGTTCCCGGAGCTTGAAGATCAGATGTGCGTGTTTACGCCGGACCGCGAGGGCGAGCGATCCCCGGACCGCGTAGACGCGCTGGTATGGGCGATGACGGCGCTGATCCCGGCGGTCGGGTCTGCCGCCCGGCAGGACGCCAATCGCGGGCAAGGCGGCTTCTCGCGCCACGCGCCGCAGCAATACGCGCAAGGCCGCGACTATCTCGATGAGGTGTTCTGAATGAGCGGACTGTTCTCCAAGCCCAAGATTCCGAAGCCGCAGCCGACGGTCACGCCGCAAGACGCCGCGCTGACGTCGATGGATGAGGCGTTCCGGCTGCGGAAGCGGCGAGGGCGGCTGTCCAATATGCTGTTTGCCCGGCGCAAGGGCTTCCTCGGCACCGGCACGGCGGCCGGCATCCTCGGCTCGTCGCCTGGCGGTTCGGCCGGCGGCGCCCCTGGCGGGACC
>JBATNB010000242.1:0-4361 GCA_049290135.1 Rhizobiaceae bacterium | reverse complement strand
CGCCGAAATCGGTCACCGCGCCGGTGGCCATGGAGTTGTCCAAGTCGCTGGGCGGCGTGCCGGAACTGACCGCCGTGCTGGTGATCGCGACCGGCATCATCGGCGCGCTCCTGGTCACGCCGATGATGAACCTGCTCCGCATCCGCGACTATGCCGCCCGCGGCTTCGCCGTCGGCATCGCCTCGCACGGCATCGGCACGGCGCGCGCGTTCCAGGTTTCCGAGACCGCCGGCGCCTTCGCCGGCATCGCCATGGGCCTGAACGCCGCGCTCACGAGCCTGATCGTGCTCGTCTGGCTGGCGTTCGCCGGCTGATCAGTAGCGGTCGAACTCGTCCTTGTCGGTCGGCAGCAACAGGACCGATGTCGTCAGATAGGCGAACCCGAAGGTGATGCCGAAGGACGAGCCGAGAACGACGAGCGCGGCGACGCGGCTCGACGAGTGCATCACCAGATCGCCGAGCCCGCTGATGTTGAACCAGATGAGCCCGGCCGCGATGGCCCAGCCGATTGCAACGCCGATCGCAGAGTTGACAAGCACGAAGCGCACGAGCTTCGGCATTCCGCGTCCCTGTCCCATGGACGGACCATAGGGCCGACGGGTACGCGACGCCACTGCTTCAAACCGACGCAAGACCGGCCATGCGGCCGGCCATCGTCTCCAGCGAGACAAAGCCGTGCGGCATGCCACCCTCGTCGAACGGTGTCGTCACCTCGACGAAACGGTCCGGGTAGAACCCGTTGAACCGCGTGCGCAGCGACATCGAGTAGGCGCCGATATGGCCGATCTCGATCCAGTCGCCGGTGTCGATCGTCTCCGGCAGATAGAAGGGACGCGACAGGATGTCGACGGAATCGCAGGTCGCCCCGCACACGCGGAACGGCACGATTTCGTTCTCGTCGCCGTTGCGCTGCCTGATCGCCGGATCGGGGATGAACCGGGCCGGAAGCGCGATCTTCCCGGTCCAGCTGTCCGACAGTGACGCCCAGATGCCGTCATTGATGTAGAGCCGGCGCCCCTTGCGAAGCATGACGCGCACGAGCAGCGAGAAGGCGCGCGCCACGATGACCCGTCCGGGCTCGGCCACGAGCGGCATGCGCAGGAAGCCCCATTCGGCCAGGTCCCCCCGCACCCTGCTCATCAATTGCGGCAGGGACGGCATGTCGTCGAGCTTCCTTTCCGGTTCGTGGCCGTAATCGGCGGGGAAGCCGCCGCCGACATCGAGCGCGGCGAGCGGCACGGCGGCGCGGTTGCGTACCCAGTCGGCCGACTTCAAGGCGGCATCGTAGACGTCGGGATCCTCGATCTGGCTGCCGACATGGAAGCACAGGCCGGTGCGAAAGCCGGTGCGGTGCAGCCGTTGCAGCAACTCCACCGCCTGCGCCGGCCCGCAGCCGAACTTCTTCGACAGCTCGTACGCCGCCTCCCCCTTGGTGGCGATGCGCACGAACACGGTGATGGCGCCCGGATCGAGGTCGAGCGCCTTGACCACGCGCACGATCTTGGCCAGCTCGTCCTCGTGGTCGATCACCGTCGTCCGGATGCCGTAGTCCTCCAGGGCGAGACGGATGTGCGACTGCGCCTTGACCGGATGCATGTAGATGAGCTCGGCGGTGTCGCTGACGGCGCGCACGGCGGCGAACTCCGCCGGCGATGCCACGTCGAAGCAGTCGACGCCGGCCTCGACCAGGGTCTTGAGCACCAGCGGTTCGCCATTGGTCTTCACCGCGTAGGCGGTCTTGCCCGGGAACATCTCCATGAAGCGGCGGGCGTCCCCCTTCAGGATTTCCGGGCGAAAACAGTAGACCGGCTCGTCCGGCCGCAGTTTCAGCGCCGCTTCGGTGGCGTTTGCGAATCGTTCCATGACGGTGTCTGCGCTCCCTTGCCAGCCGACGCTATCAGCCACGATCCGGGCGAAACAGTCCGTTCCGCAAATCGGGTGTCGGGCGTGTCCGCCAATGATAAGGAACGGACAGGAACAAGGGAATCGCCGCATGCGCCTGCTCGATTGGGCCACGCTGATCGCGCTCGGCGCGCTGTGGGGAGCGTCGTTCTATTTCATCGGCGTCGCCGTTCGCGAGATCGACCCGCTGACGCTCGTTTTCCTGCGCGTGGCGATCGCCGCCGGCGCGCTGTGGATCATCGTGCTGCTGACCCGCCAGAAGCTGGATGGCCTTGCCGAGAACTTCCCGGCGCTGTTCGTGCTGGCGCTGATCAACAATGTCGTGCCGTTCACGCTGATCTTCATCGGCCAGACCGCCATCGGCGCGGGCCTTGCCTCCGTGCTGAATGCCACCACGCCGTTCTGGACGATCGTCATTGCCTGGCTGTTCGGGATCGAGCGTGAACCGCCGGCGCACAAGCTCGCCGGAATCGCCGTCGGCGTGGTCGGCGCGGCGATCATGATCGGGCCGGGCATCGCCGCCGGGCTCGGCGGTCCGGTGTGGGCGAAGCTCGCCATCATCGGCGCGGCGATCTCCTACGGGTTCGCCGCCGCCTGGGCGCGCCGCTTCTCGTCCCTGCCGCCGCTGCTGGTGGCGACCGGGCAGTTGACCGGCTCGTCGGTCGCCATGCTGCCCATCATGGCGTTCGCGGGCATCCCGGCGACGGCGTTCGGCGCCTCCGAGACCGCGCTCAGCGCCGTGATCGCACTCGCCTTGCTGTCGACCGCCTTCGCCTACGTGCTCTACTTTCGCCTGATCGCCTCCGCCGGCGCGACCAATGCCTCGCTGGTCACCATGATCGTGCCGGCAAGCGCGCTCGCGCTCGGCGTCCTCTTCCTCGGAGAACGGCTGGAGACCTGGGAGATCGCCGGCATGCTCGTGGTGCTGGCCGGGCTGGTGACCATCGACGGGCGCGTGTTCCACTGGCGCTAGTGCCGGTCAGGCAGCCCGCGGTTCGCGCGCCTCGACCGGGCGGATGCCGATGAGATGGCAGATCGCAAAGGCGAGATCGGCACGGTTGAGCGTATAGAAATGGAAGTCGCGCACGCCGCGCTCGATCAGGTCGAGCACCTGCTCCGCGGCGACTGCGGAGGCGACGAGCGCATGCGTCTGCGGATCGCGTTCCAGTCCCTCGAACCGCTCGGCGAGCCAGGCCGGCACATGCGCCCCGGCGCGCCGGGCGAAATTCGCCACCTGCGAGAACTGGTGCACGGGCAGGATGCCGGGGATGATCGGGATGTAGATCCCGGCCCGGCGCACCCGCTCGACGTAGCGCTCGTAGGCATCATTGTCGAAGAAGAACTGGGTGATGGCGCGCTTGGCGCCGGCATCGACCTTGCGCTTGAGCATCTCGATATCGGTGGTGAAGTCGGGGCTCTCGGGATGCTTTTCCGGATAGGCGGAAACCGACACGTCGAAATCGCCGAGTTTTGCCAGCGCGTCCGCCAGGTCGGCGCCATTGGCATAACCCCGCGGATGCGGCCGGTAGGTCGCACCGACGCCTTCCGACGGATCGCCGCGCAGCGCCACGAAATTGCGCACGCCGAGGGCGGCGTAGTCGCGCACGACCTGGTCGACCTCCTCGCGCGTGGCATCGACGCAGGTCAGGTGCGCGGCCGGCACCAGGTTCGTTTCCTTGAGGATGCGCTCGATCGTGCGCGCCGTCCGGTCGCGGGTCGAGCCGCCGGCACCATAGGTGACGGAGACGAAATGCGGCGCGAGCGGCGCCAGCCGCGTGACGGTCTCCCACAGGCGCTTTTCGAGCTCGTCCGACTTCGGCGGAAAGAACTCGAACGAGACGCGCAGCTGGCCGCCGATGTCGGGCCGTCTGGACAGGCGGAAGGCGTTCATCAGGCATACTCCTGCGCGGTTTCGGTCTGGGCGATGAGCAGGCGCGGATCGCGCGCCGACCAGATCATGACGGTGAGCCCCTCCGGCGCCGCCGGCGCGATGGCGACCGGGCGATGCGCGTCGAGCCCGGCCTGGGAAAAGGCCGCCGCGATGGCGTCATCGGCAAATCCCAGCCGCACATGCTGGTGATGCTCGCGCAGGAATTCGTGATGGTGCGGGGCGAAATCGACGATGACGAGGCGGCCGGCCGGTCGCAGGAACCGGGCCGCTTCGCGAATGGCGACGACCGGATCGTCGAGATAGTGCAGCACCTGGTGCATGATCACCAGGTCGAAGGCGCCGTGCTCGACCGGAGCGGCGAACAGGTCGCCGTGGCGCACCTGCGCATGGCTGATGCCGGCGCGCTCCAGATTGGCGCGGGCGACATCGAGCATCTCGCGCGACAGGTCGACTCCGACACCGCGCCGGTACTGCGGCGCGAACAATTCGAGCATGCGCCCGGTCCCAGCGCCGAGGTCGAGCATGGCGCCGACGCGGCTGGCGCCGACGACGCCCCGCAGCGCCGCTT
>JBATNB010000241.1:0-1513 GCA_049290135.1 Rhizobiaceae bacterium | reverse complement strand
GAGCGGCGCCGGCCTTGCCGACGCCATCAGCCGGCCCGACACCGCGCCATAGGCCAGGGAAGCCGGCCACAGCAGCCAGGCCCGCCAATCCGCCTTTTCCCACCAGAAAGGCGGCGCCTCGGAGATCATCGCCGTCTCCCGCCGGACCCGGGGCCGAGCTGCGACTTGACGATGAGCGGGTGCAGGTAGGGATCGAGCGCGCGCATGGTGCGATTGAGCGAGCCGCGCAGCGATTCCACCGTGCGCATGCCGGCGGCGATCATGGAGCGGCGCTGCGCATCGTTCCTGAGCAGGAAATTCACCGCGCCGGCCAGCATCTCGCCGTCACGGACGAAACGCGCCGCGCCGGCATTGCTGAGCGCCTGGTAGGAATCGCGGAAATTCTGCACCTTCTGGCCGGAGAGCACCGCCGTGCCCATCATCGCCGGTTCGAGCGGGTTCTGGCCGCCCTCGCCGGTGAGCGACTTGCCGACGAAGGCGATCTCGGTGAGGCTGAGGAACAGGCCCATCTCGCCGATCGTGTCGCCGAGCAGGATCGCGGTTTCCGGGGTGACGGGATCGCGGCGGCTGCGGCGCGCCACGAGCAGGCCGGCGCGCGCGAACTGCGCCTCGATGGCGTCGCCGCGATCGGGATGGCGCGGCACCACGATGGTCAGGAGGTCGCGGTGGCGGTTGACGAGCAGGCTGTGCACCTCCATCGCCACCATCTCCTCCCCGTCATGGGTCGAGATCGCCGCCCAGGTCGGGCGGTTGCCGATCTGTCCCTGCAGCGCCTGCAGCGCCTCCTCGCGCACCGGCGGCGGCTCGTTGTCGACCTTCATGTTGCCGGACACCAGCACCGGGCGGGCGCCGAGCTCGATGAAGCGCGCCGCGTCGGTTTCCGACTGGGCGACCACGAGCGCGAGGTTTTCGAACAACGCCTCGGCGAGCCAGGAGCGGCGCGACCAGGATTCGAACGAGCGGTCCGACATGCGCGCATTGACGAGCACCTGCGGCACCCGGCGCGCGCCGAGTTCCAGGATCGTCATCGGCCAGAGCTCGGATTCGGCGAAGATCGCCAGATCCGGCTTCCAGTGGGTGAGGAAGCGCGACACCGCGGGCTTGAGATCGAGCGGCACGAACTGGTGGATGATACGATCGCCCAGCCTGTCGACGGCCAGGCGCGCCGAGGTCACCGTCCCCGTGGTCAGGATGACCGGGACGCCGAGCGCGTTGATGCGTTCGATCAGCGGCGTGACGGCGACGAATTCCCCGATCGAGGCGGCATGGACCCAGACGAGCGGGCCTTCGGGACGCGCCAGATCGCTCTTGCCGTAGCGCTCGTGGCGCCGGCGGCGGTCTTCCTTGCCGCGCGCCGCGCGCAGCGCAATGAACCCGCCGATCACCGGATAGGCCAGCGCGCCCACCCAGCGATAGGCTCCAAGCGCGAGGCGGGCGGCGCGATCGCTCATGGCCGGGCGTCCACGGCGGCGTAGGCGCGGGCGGTCGCGGCGTTCAGCGCGTCGGTCAGGCG
>JBATNB010000240.1:0-2409 GCA_049290135.1 Rhizobiaceae bacterium | reverse complement strand
GCGCCTCGGCGAGCGCGTCGCCATCCGGCAGCTCCATCGGCATGGCGGCATCGTCGAACAGGACGACACCGACGTCGTCGGTGGTGGCCACCACCCGGCCGCCGGCAAGCATGGCAATCTTCTCGATGTGGCCGGACCCGGTGTCGAGCGAGGCCAGCGCGGACCAGGCGCCATCGGCGCCGGGCGCGTAGAGCGTGACGTAGCCGTCCTGGCCGCCGGCCATCAGCTTGCCGCCATCGGCCGTGAAGGCGAGGTCATAGACCGGCAGGCCGAGGTCGTGGATGACGGAGAGGACGCGGCCGGTACGCGTCTCGAACAGCCGGATGTCGCCATACGGCCCGCCCGACACGTCGTCAGGGCCGAACCAGCCGGCGGCGGCCAGTGTCTTGCCATCCGGCGAGACGGCGACGGCGAAGACCTTGCCGGCCTGTCCCTCGGCGCGCCAGCCGCGGAAGACCCGCTCGGTGCGACCCGACTGCACGTCCCACATGCGGACCGTCTTGTCGTCGCTGGCGGTGAAGACGAAGCGCCCGTCGGCCGAGACGGCCATGTCCTTGATGAAGGCGCGATGGCCACCGGTGTCGAGATCGAGGAAGATTTCCGGCGCGGCGGCGTCCTCGGCGTGCGTTCCCGGCGCGGAAAGGGTGGCCGCCAGAACGGCGATGAGCAGGGATCCGCGCAGCGACTGTCTCATTTCCTGGCGCCGACATAGGTCTGGATGGCGAGCGCGTAGGCCGGCTGGCCCGACTTGCGCACCGCATCGACATGGGCGGAGAAATAGCGCCAGAACGACGCGGCGAATTCGGCGAAGAACTCGTCGGCCAGACCGCGTTCGCACAAGTCGCCGTTGACGCAGGCCGCCATGCGGTTGAGGAAATACAGGATGCGGTCGAAGCGGTCGCGGAAATCGTCGACCGGCATGGCGCCGCCATCCGCGGTCAGCGCCTCCATGCCGATGCGCGCCTGGAAGATGGCGATTTCGGAGGGCGTGGCGTTCTTGCCGATGAGTTCGCCGTAGCGATCGTTGAGCGCGGCGAGGCGTTCGCGCAGCGCCGACTGCGCGTCCTGGTATTCGGCCCGCTCCCAGGTCTGGACCAGGTCCAGCGTGCGCTCGATGCGCTTTTCCTTCCGCGTCTCCAGATATTGCACGACCGTGAACAACGCGCCGGCCACCAGCGCCGCGCGCACGATGAGGCCGAGCCAGGCATGCAGGCCGACGCGCCAGTCCGGCGACTGGAACGGACTGCCCGGATCGGCCCTTGGCGGGTCGGGGTTGATGGCCTCGAGCGAGATGTCGGGGAACCCGCTCAACGCCTCGTCGGGCTTCCTGTAGGGCGATTTCCCGGCGGGCTTTTTCATTCGCAATCCCCGAGATCGATGGTGGCGGCCGGTTCGAGCACGAGGCCGGGCGCTTCGAGCTTGCGCTTGAGGCAGACCAGTTGCGACAGCGACAGGATGAACTGGCTGTCGGGAATGGCGCCGGGCGCGCCGGGTGCCGGCAGCGGATCGATGATCGAGCGATCATCCTCGCCGTCGGTAACGCAATCGGACAGGTCGACGGCGACGGCGGGCGACCCGCGCGACGCCAGCGCCTCGAACTTGCCCAGGAAGCAGGTGGCGCGCTGGCGGTCGATGGTCACGGCGGTGGCGCAGAGCCCGCAACCCGCCGCCGCGGCCGCCTGCGCCGAGGCCGCCGAAAGCAGCGTGCCCATCAGCATGGCGATCCAGCGCCGGGTCATGTCCATCTCCCCCTCAGCCTGCCGGCCGCGTCTCGACCGGCACGATCATCACCGCGCCGCGGCGAACCTTGGCCTGGCCGAGCTTCATGGCGCCGCGGGTGGCGACGCCGCCGCCGATATCCTCAAGCAGCGCGCTCAATCCCGTCGCCCCGCCGCGCGTGGCCTGGCGCGTCCCGGTCTGTTCGAGGAACGACAGGTCCTCCACGTTCGTCCCGGCCGCCGCCTCGTTCATCACCACGACCATGCGCTCGATGCCGAAACTGTCGGCGGTGAATTGCAGGATGTCCTCCGACACCTTGGCTCCGTTCTGCAGCCGCTCCTGATACATCTGCCCGATGGAATTGTCGGAGCCGATGTACAGCACGTTGATGTCGACGGCCTTGCCGGAATTGTTGACCGCCTCGACATGGATGATGTCGTCCGGCCGGGCGATCGGGACATCGCCGCCGGCGATCGCGGCCTCGCCGCCGGAAGCCGGCTTCAGCGTGAACGACACGACGATCTCGTTGTCCTTGAAGTCGTTACCGGCCGAAAGCCTCGACAGGTTGGTGGCGCGATAGATCTTGACCATCGTGTCGCGCAGCGCATCGGCGCCTTCCGACGCGGTCGGGGCGGTCAGGTCGAGCGAGGCGGGGCGCAGGCCGGGCCGCAGCGACACCTCGCCCGAGGG
>JBATNB010000239.1:0-4179 GCA_049290135.1 Rhizobiaceae bacterium | reverse complement strand
CCGGCTGGTCGAGGTCAAGGGCGGCGCGCGACCCCGGCTCGGCGTCCTTTCCAGCGGCGAGCGCGTTCCCTGGGCCGGCCACTCCGCCCGCTATGCCATCGGCGAGATCTACGAGGCCATCAGGGCGCATCGCGTCACCCTTGTCTTCGTCAACACCAGGAGCCAGGCCGAACTGGTCTTCCAGGAACTGTGGACCGCCAACGACGACAATCTCCCCATCGCGCTGCATCACGGTTCGCTCGATGTCGGGCAGCGACGGCGCGTCGAGCACGCCATGCAGAACAACGCGTTGCGCGCAGTCGTGGCGACCTCGACCCTTGATCTCGGCATCGACTGGGGCGATGTCGATCTGGTCATCCATGTCGGCGCGCCGAAGGGCGCCAGCCGCCTGCAGCAGCGCATCGGCCGCGCCAACCATCGCATGGACGAGCCGAGCGAAGGCCTGCTCGTTCCGGCGAATCGTTTCGAGGTGCTGGAATGCCTCGCCGCGCTTCAGGCCAGCATGGAGGGGGCGCAGGACACGCCACCGCTGACGGCGGGCGCGCTCGATGTCCTGGCCCAGCACGTGCTTGGCGCCGCCGTCGCGGGTCCGTTCGATCCCGATCGCCTGTTCGCCGAGATCCGGACGGCGGCACCCTATGCGTTGCTGGACCGCGCGGTCTTCGAGGACATCGTCGCCTTCGTGGCGACGGGCGGCTATGCGCTGAAATCCTACGAGCAATATGCCCGCATCCGGCGCACGCCCGACGGTCTGTGGCGGATTTCCAATCCGCGCGTGGCCCAGCAGTACCGGCTCAATGTCGGCACGATCATCGAAGCCCCGATGCTCAATGTGCGCTATGCCCGCCGCGGCGGCCCGGTCGGGCGCGGCGGCATTGTGCTGGGCAAGATCGAGGAATACTTCATCGACAGCCTCACCCCCGGCGACACGTTTCTGTTTGCCGGCAAGGTCCTGAAATTCGAGGGCATCCGCGAGAACGAGTGCTTTGTGTCGAACGGCGCCGGCAAGGATCCCTCCGTGCCGGTCTATGCGGGCGGCAAGTTCCCGTTGTCGACCTACCTTGCCGCGACCGTGCGCGCGATGATCGCGCGGCCCGCCGCGCATGATCTGCCGCCGCAGGTCGCCGAGTGGCTTGGGCTGCAGGCGCAGCTGTCGCTGCTTCCGCGGGAAGGCGAACTGCTGGTCGAGACCTTCCCCCGCAACGACCGGCACTACCTTGTCGCCTATCCGTTCGAGGGGCGGCCGGCGCACCAGACGCTCGGCATGCTCTTGACGCGGCGGCTGGAGCGGCGCGGCGCGAAGCCGCTCGGTTTCGTTGCCACCGACTATGCGATCGCGATCTGGGGCGTGGAGGATATCGGTGCCCTGGCAGCCGCCCGGAAACTCACCATGGACGGGCTGTTCCACGAGGACATGCTGGGCGACGATCTGGAGGCCTGGCTTGAGGAAAGCTGGCTGCTCAAGCGCACGTTTCGCGATTGCGCGCTGATTTCGGGACTGATCGAGAAACGCCATCCCGGCCAGGAAAAGACCGGCAGGCAGATCAATGTCGGCGCCGACCTGATCTATGATGTCCTTCGCCGGCACGAACCCGACCATGTCCTGTTGCGCGCGACGCGGCAGGATGCCGCCAGCGGGCTGCTGGATGTCGCCCGGCTCGGTGCGATGCTGAAGCGGATTCGCGGGCACATCGTGCTGCGCCGGCTCGACCGCATCTCGCCGCTGGCCGTCCCGCTCATGCTGGAGATCGGGCGCGAACCGGTGCAAGGTGAAACCGGCGAATCGCTTCTGGCGGAAGCGGCCGAGCAATTGCTGCGCGAGGCGGAAGGCACATGAAGGCAAGCCCGGGGCTGGCACGCGCTGAGGCGCGCGAATCAGAGGCCGAAATGGCCGGCCACGCGGTGGTGTGCGATGCCGCCGGCGCGCTGTATCTGCCCGGCGAAAACGTGCTCGTCGTGTCCGACCTGCATCTGGAAAAAGGCGCGGCGTTCGCGCGCCGGCTGATGCCGGTCCCGCCCTACGATACCGCCGTCACGCTCTCCCGGCTCGCCGCTGTCATCGGGCGCTACGCGCCCCGCCTCGTCATCAGCCTTGGCGATGCGTTCCATGACGGCGATGGCGCGCGGCTGATGCCGGATCCGTTCCGCGCCGGCCTTGAGGCGCAGATGGCCGGGCGGCAATGGATCTGGATTTCCGGTAATCACGATCCCGAGCATCCCGACGGGTTCGAAGGCGAGACGATGGAGGAATTCAGTCTCGGCGCGCTGCGGTTCCGCCACATACCGCGCGACGGCGCGGCGCCGGGCGAAATCGCCGGCCATGTCCATCCAGCCGTCCGCGTTGCCTTGCGCGGGCAGGTCGTGCGCCGGCCCTGCTTCGTCGATGACGGTACGCGGATGCTGATGCCGGCATTCGGCGCCTATACCGGCGCCGTCAGCCTCGGGCGGTCCGGCTATGCGCGCCATTTCCGCTGGGAGGAGACGATTTTCCGCCTTCTCGGCCGCGACCGCATCTACGCCTTTCCGTCGCGACTTGTCGTCGGCTGACCTTATTTTTTGGCCAGAAGGCTGCGGATCAGCGCCTCGTCGACTTCCCCCGTGGCCGCCATGTCGTTGGCCTTCTGGTAGGCGACGATCGCGGTCCGCGTCTTTTCCCCCATCATGCCGTCGGCCGGCCCGGCATCGTAGCCGTTCTTGGCAAGGATGAGCTGGATGTTCTTGACCGCCTTGCGCATGTCGACGGCCGCCGTTTCACTGGACTTGTCGGTCCACGATTCCGGGACCGACACATCGTTCGTCGCCGGATCGACCGGTGCGGCCTTCCACAGTTCCGTCGTGGCGCGCGCCTTGGCAAGCTGGTCGGGACGCATGGCCTTGGCGACCTCGTCACGCTTCTCCGCCGCGTCCTTGTCGCCGCTCATGGCGGCGAGGGCGAACCATTTGTAGCTTTCCTCCAGGCTCTGCGGCATGCCGGTGCCCTTGGCCGCCAGGATGCCGAGATTGAACTGGCTGTCCTTGACGCCCAGTTCGCCGGCCGAAAGGAACCAGCGCGCCGCTTCCTCGTTGTTCGGCGTGCCTTCCGCGCCCATGACATGCAGCACCGCGAGATTGTGCATCGCGCCGGCGTTCCCCTGCTCGGCGGCCATCTGGTACCAGGTCTTGGCCTTGGTCACGTCGCGTTCGACGCCATTGCCCTTCTCGTACATGCTGCCGAGCCGGTATTGCGCCGGGGCGAAACCGAGGTCGGCGGCCGTCTCGAAATAGCCGGCCGCGGCCGCGAGGTCGGTCTTGCCGGCGCGCCCGTCAACCATGCGCGCGGCGACTTCGTAAAGCGCCTTCGGATCATTGTTGCGCGCTGCCTCGACGAGCGCGAACGGACCGACATCATCGGACACGGTCACGACCGCCGCAGCCGGCTCTTCCGCCGTTGCCGCCGGAGCGGCCGGCGCCAGCGCGGCCATGTCGGTGCGCGAATCCTCGCGTTCCACCGCCTTCGGCGCCTGCGCGGTATCGAGCGCGAGTTCGTCCCGGCTCTCGCCGACCACGCGAACCGGCGGCGTGGCGGCGGTGTCGAGCGCGGCGTCGGACTTGTCTTCCGGCTTCGGCGCCGGCGCGACCTTCGTCACCGCGGCCTGGCTGGACGGCTTGTCGTTCAGGAATTCGCGGCCGAGCTGCAGCGCGCTCAGCGCGATCACCAGCGCGCCAATGCCCATGAGGACCGGCTTCTTGTGCTGGAGGAGCTTGCCGACGAGATCGCCGCGCTTCTTGCCCGGCTTCTCGCCACGCTTCTTGGTCGTTTCCGCTTCCGCCGCGGCGGCCTGGGCCGCGCGACGTGCCGCGGCGATGAAATCGCTGCGCGCCGCGTCGGTGTCGTCATCCTTGCGCGGCGACTGCTGCTCGCGCACGCGCCGCATGATGGCATTGAGGTCGGGCGCTCCCGAGCCGGGTTCAAGCGGCTGGTTGGCCAGCGCCGGGTCGACGGCCGCCGGCTCCTCCGCGACCACCGCCGCGTCGATCCGCGGTTCGGCGCGCATTTCCGCCGCATCCGGGCGCTTGGCGCCGATGGCCTTGGCCAGGCCGCCGAGCAGCGACTTGCGCGGTGCTTTTTCCTCGACCCGGACATTGTCGCCGCTGAGAGCGGCGAAAGCGGCCTCGGCCGCGGCCTCCACGGGGCTGCGT
>JBATNB010000238.1:0-2247 GCA_049290135.1 Rhizobiaceae bacterium | reverse complement strand
CGTTCGCGTTGGTTCCATTGTGCAATCGACTCGCACATAGGTGGGGGGCGATCGCGATCCCAAGCGATCGGCGCGTACATACCTCGCCGACGCCCGCCTTAGGCGGCGCCGCGATGTTCGTCGGGTTGATCGTGGGAATCGTCGTCGCGTCTCGTGTCGGGCAGTTCGGCCAAATCTTTGAGTCTCGGTCCAACATTGTGGGAACCCTTGCAGCGGCGTTCCTGATTTTCTGGACGGGGGCAGTGGACGATGTCCGCGAAGTGACCGCTCCAGCAAAGATGGCCGGGATGGTTCTCGCTGGTTCGGTGCTGTCGCTCAGCGGCGTATCAATCGTGAACCTTCCGCTTCCGCTGCTCGGATTCACGGTCTTGTCCCCAGATCTTGCAGCCCTTGTCACGGTGATCTGGGTCGTGGTGATGGCGAACGCAGTCAATTTCCTCGATGGGCTCGACGGTCTTGCAGCAGGGGTGATGGCCATAGCGGCCGGTGCATTCCTGCTCTACAGCGTGAACCTGGACCGCAAGGGCTTGCTGTTTGATGGCAACCCCGGTCCGCTCATTGCGGTGATCGTTCTTGGGCTGTGCTGCGGATTCCTACCGTGGAACTTTCACCCTGCGAAGACGTTCATGGGCGATAGTGGAGCGCTCCTGCTCGGGTTGTTACTCGCCGCCTCGACGATTGCGGTGGGAGGGCAAAGCGATGCGTCCTTCACTGGTCAGTCCTGGTTCTTTTTCGCCCCGCTCGTCATCCCGCTCCTCATTTTGGGGATCCCGCTTGGCGACATGGTGTTCGCAATCCTGCGCCGAGCGACCCGCCGAAGTGGATTGGCTACCGCCGACAAGGACCATCTTCACCATCGACTGCTTCGCCTCGGCCACGGCCACCGCCAAAGCGTCGTGATTCTCTGGATGTGGACGGCAATTCTGAGCGCTTTTGCGCTCTATCCGGCGTTCACACAACGGTCGACTTTGATGCTCCCCATTGCCTTGGCGGGCCTCGCGCTCCTGCTCTTCACGCTCCTTGCTCCTTGGTTTGGTCGTCGGCGAGGCAGCGATGCTGATGACGACAGTGAGGATCACGAGGGCAGTGAACGTCCTGGTGTTGAGCGTCCTGGTGTCGCAGATTCGGCTGGCCTGGATACATTGAGTGAAGAACGCATGATCCAGGGTCTGCCGCGGACGGGCGAGACGCCTCCTGGTGGTGAAGAAGTCACTGAAGTGATCGACCTCAACGAATCGACTACCGGGACGAATCCAGGGCAGACCGTAGATCAGCTGTCGCCGAGGAAATCGAGCTGATACCGAGACGGAGGCGTTTCCAGCTGACCTCTCCTCCGAGCACTTCTGCTAACGCAGCCGCGGCGCCACGTCGCTCGGAGGGCCGATGTTTGGGCCTCGGCTTGCTAGGCGTTGTAGATGGTGGTGTGGAGTTCTTGGATTCGGTAGGGGGTGGTGTTCTGGCGGGTGATCGTGCCGAGGTTACCGTTGGTGCCGTCGGTGGCGGTCCAGGTCATTTCCCAGGTTGCGGTGGTGGTGATGGTGATCTCGCGGGTTGGCGCATGGAGGAATACCGAGCAGGACGGTTTCTGGTCCTTTGCTGGTTTGGCCGGGTTGTAGGCGGTGCCGGGGCCGTTGCAGGTGATCGTGGTGTTGTCGTCAACGCTAGGAGCGTCCGCTTCGACAGCGGGGTTGATTCTGAAGGTACTCGTGGTGTGAGTGGCGGTGAGGGTCAAGGTGACGCCGCCTGCCGTGGCTGAGGTTGTTTGAGTTGTCGGATTGGCGTCCCAGAGCCAGGTTCGAAGGTTCGGCAGGGTCTGAGTCGATGGGGAGAACGCTGTGTTCGGGAGGCTGATGGTGAGCTGGGTGCGTGCTTGGTTGACGAGCTCGGCTCGGAGTTCAGCGGCGCTTTGGGCAGCGTCGGCGGGTGTGTCTGTTCGGAGTTCGGGGCCTTCGACGCGTTGGCCCGTCGCGGCGTTGTAGCAGGAGCGCCAGGATCGTTCGCCGGGGATGCGGGCGCCGAAGTCGGTGATGGGGCCTTCGGATCCGAGGGGGTTTACGTGATTAGATGCGGCCCATTTGCAGATGAGCGTTGGGCCGGCTGTGCCGGATTGGTGCGAGCCATTGTTGTTTGATCCGTTCGAACCGCTGTTGGTTGACCCGGCGTTGCCGTTTCCGCCAGAGCTGGTCACCACGCCCACCGCTCCCGAACCCGTATTCGAGGCCGAGGTGGTGGTACTTGCTCCGCCCT
>JBATNB010000237.1:0-2155 GCA_049290135.1 Rhizobiaceae bacterium | reverse complement strand
GATCGAGCCGGCCTTCGCCCGCGCCGGGCCGGAGTCGGTCGCCGACCTCGCCGAGGGCCTGCTCGACGCGGTCGTCAACATCTCGACGTCGCAGACGCTGAAAGGCGGCGGCAATGCCGAGCAGCCGGGGCCGCAATTGCCCGATGGCTCGCCGTTCCAGGACCTGTTCGACGACTTCTTCGGCGACAAGGGCGAGGGCGCCCAGCCGCGCAAGGTGCAGTCGCTGGGATCGGGGTTCGTGGTCGATGCCGAGAAGGGCATCGTGGTGACGAACAATCATGTCATCGACGGCGCCGACGACATCGAGGTGAATTTCCAGGACGGATCGAAGGTCAAGGCCGAACTTGTCGGCAAGGATTCCAAGACCGACATCGCCGTGCTGCGGATCGATCCGGCGGCGCACAGGCTGAAGGCGGTCAAGTTCGGCAATTCCGCCGGCATCCGTGTCGGCGACTGGGTGATGGCCATCGGCAACCCGTTCGGGTTCGGCGGCTCGGTCACCGTCGGCATCGTCTCGGCGCGCGGGCGCAACATCAATTCCGGCCCGTATGATGATTTCATCCAGACCGACGCCGCCATCAACCGCGGCAATTCCGGCGGCCCGCTGTTCAACATGGACGGCGAGGTGATCGGCATCAACACGGCGATCATCTCGCCATCGGGCGGCTCGATCGGCATCGGCTTTTCCATTCCCTCCAAGCTCGCCGCGAACGTGATCGACCAGCTGGTCAGCTTCGGCGAGACGCGGCGGGCCTGGCTTGGCGTGCGCATCCAGCCGGTCACCGGCGACATCGCCGAAAGCCTCGGCATGAAGGGCACCAACGGCGCGTTCGTGTCCGGTGTCGTCAAGGGCGGGCCGGTCGACGACGGCTCGATCCTGCCTGGCGACGTCATCGTCGCCTTCGACGGGCGGGCCATCGGCGAGGTGCGCGACCTGTCGCGCTTCGCCGCCGAAAGCCCGATCGGCAAGGATGTCGACGTCAAGGTGATCCGCAAGGGCAAGGAGATGACGGTCGCCGTCAAGCTCGGACGCCTGGAGGATGGCGAGAAACTGGCTGCGAACGAAACCGCCGCGCCCGGCGACGCGGCGGAAAAGCCGGTGGTCACGCTCGGGCTGACGCTCGGGCAGCTGGACGACGAGGCGCGCAAGTCGTTCGGCGTGGCGGCGGGCATTTCCGGCGTGCTGGTGACGGCGGTGGACCCGAATTCCGCGGCGGCGGAGAAGGACGTGCAGCCGGGCGAGATCATCACCGAGATCGCCCAGGAGGCCGTCAAGTCGCCGCAGGACGTCGCCGACCGCATCGCCAAGCTCAAGGAGCAGGGGCGCAAGAACGCCCTGCTCATGCTGTCGTCGAAAACGGGCGAGTTGCGCTTCGTGACGATCCGGATCGACTGAACCGTCAGGCCGACAGCCATTGGGCGGCGCGGATGCGCCAGGTGACGTGGCGCACGAGGTGCGGATGCGTCGCCGGCACGCGCGGATGATCGAATTCGAGTTCGGGCACCGGGTGCATGCCGATGCGCGCCATGACGGCGAGCGAGGCAGTGTTGGCCGGGACGGCGAAGGCGACGATTTCCCGCAAGGCGAGATCGCGAAAACCGTGGGCGACGAGCGCGGACGCTGCCTCGCTGGCCAGGCCCTTGCCGAAATGGCCGGGCAGGAGCCGCCAGCCGATCTCGACGCCGGGATATGCCGGCATTTCCGCATTGAAGCGCGACAGGCCGACAATGCCGACCGGTTCGTCCGTCTGCCTCAGGCAGGCCGCGGCCCAGCCGATGCCGTTTTCCATGGCGGCCCGGCGCATCTCCTCCATGCGGGACGCGGCCTCGGCGCGGTTGAGGCGGTAGGGGAAGTAGCGCATCACCGTCTCGTCGCTGTAGAGGCGGTGGAAGGCGTCGAGATCGCGCGCCGAGCGGGTCCAGCCGCGCAGGACGAGGCGTTCGGTGGTGATGGCGGCGCCCGTCTTCACCGTGCGAAATCCGCGTCGCGATATCCCTGCATGTAGAGAAGCGCGGTCAGGTCGCCATGGTCGATGCGGAACGGCGCGGCCGCGGCGACCGACGGCTTGGCGTGCAGCGCCACGCCCGAGCCGGCGGCCAGGATCATGTCGAGATCGTTGGCGCCGTCGCCGACCGCCAATGACTGGGCGAGGCC
>JBATNB010000236.1:0-1592 GCA_049290135.1 Rhizobiaceae bacterium | reverse complement strand
GCGGTGGCCTGGGGCTATGCGCGCGGCGCCGACCGGCTGGGTGTCGATATCATCGAGAACGCCGAGGTGACCGGCTTCCTGCGCGATGGCGACCGCGTCACCGGCGTCGTCACCACGCGCGGCGAGGTCCGCGCGACAAAGGTCGCCGTCGTCGTCGCCGGCTCCACCGGGCACGTCATGAAGCTTGCAGGCATCGACCGCCTGCCGATCGAGAGCCATGTGCTGCAGGCCTTCGTCACCGAGGCGGTGAAGCCCTACATCCACACCGTCGCCGCCTTTGGCGGCGGCCATCTCTATTTCACCCAGTCCGACAAGGGATCGCTGGTGTTCGGCGGCGATATCGACGGCTACAACACCTGGGCGCAGCGCGGCAACCTGCCGGTGGTCGAGGATGTGATGAGCGAGTTCGTGGCGCTCTTCCCCGGCCTTGCCCGGGTGCGGCTGCTGCGCTCCTGGGGCGGCATCATGGACATGTCGATGGACGGCTCGCCGATCATCACCGCCGGGCCGTTGCCGGGCATGTATCTCAACACCGGCTGGTGCTACGGCGGCTTCAAGGCAGTGCCGGCATCGGGCTGGTGTTTTGCCTGGACCATCGCGAAGGACGAGCCGCACGAGTTCAACCGCCATTTCACCCTGGACCGCTTCCATCGCGGCCTGGTGATCGACGAGAAGGGCCAGGGCGCAACGCCCCGGCTGCACTGACATGAGAATTGCCTGTCCTTTCTGCGGTCCGCGCGACGTGATCGAGTTCACCTACCAGGGCGACGCCACCCGCGCCCGCCCCGATCCCGCCTCGACCGACCAGGCGGCGTGGAACGCCTATGTCTATGACCGGGTGAATACCCGCGGCGCCCACAAGGAGTTCTGGCAGCATTCCGGCGGCTGCCGCGCCCATCTGCTTGTCGAACGCGACACGCTCACCCATCGCATCCATTCGGTCGCCTTTGCCCGCGAGACGGTGAAGGGAGGCCGCGCATGAGCCCGTGGCGCGCCGCCAAGGGCGGACGGATCGACCGCGACCGCACCGTGTCCTTCACCGTGGACGGCCGCATCCATCACGGCCACCCCGGCGACACGCTCGCCTCGGCGCTGCTGGCCGCCGGCGTCACCCTCATGGGCCGGTCGTTCAAATACCACCGCCCGCGCGGCGTCATCGGCATCGGCGACGAGGAGCCGAACGCGCTCTTCACCATTGTCGCCGGCGAGGTGCGCGAGCCGAACATCCCGGCAACCCGCATCGAGATCCATGACGGCCTCGCGGTAGAGAGCCAGAACCGGTTTCCCTCGCTTGCCCGCGACATCGGCACCATCAACCGGCTTGCCGGAAAGCTGTTTTCCGCCGGCTTCTACTACAAGACCTTCTTCGGCCCGCCGGCGATCAAGGGCACCGGCGTCTGGCACGTCTTCGAGTGGTTCATCCGCCGAGCCGCCGGGCTTGGCCGTGCCTCGGCCCAACCCGATCCGGCGCATTACGGACGCATGAACGCGTTCTGCGACGTGCTCGTCGTTGGCGCCGGCAAGGCCGGCCTCAACGCGGCACGCGAGGCGGCGGAAGCCGGCCGCCGCGTGATCCTGGCCGACAGCGAACC
>JBATNB010000235.1:0-1995 GCA_049290135.1 Rhizobiaceae bacterium | reverse complement strand
TCAATAGTCTTCACAATATATCCGTTTTGTCCGCAGGCATAACCTGTTTGCGCATTCAAAAAATAAATATCCAGAAACCATATTCCTGTTCCGGTTGGTACAGATGCAAAGTTACTTCCGCTATCTGTAGTTTTAAATATCACACCGTTCTGATTCCCGCCAACACAGCCAACAGTATTTGATGTGAAATAGACAGAGTAGAATTGATAATTGGATATATGGTTAACAATGAACCATTGTGATGATAGTAACTGAGGCAATGAAATTGCAAGCACTAATAATATTTTTTTCATAAACAAGGTGTCTAGTTTATAGTTATTAAATTAGGTAATTTGTTTGTTTTTTACTTCACAAGTATCATCTTTTTAGTATCGGTAAAGCCTTCTGTCTGAATCCTGTAGAAATACACGCCGCTTGGCAGCCTGGAAGCGTTGTAGCTAATTGTATATTTGCCGGGTGACTGAACACCATTTACCAATATATCAACTTCTTTACCGGATATATCGAACAATGTAACTTTTACTTCACCGCCGGTTACAATTGAATAATTTATATTAGTAACAGGATTGAAAGGGTTCGGGTAATTCTGTTCTAGTGAATAGACAATTGGAACCTCACTGCTTATCTGCTGAACCGGAACTACACCAAAGAAATCAAGCTCCTGATTCAGCGGAACATTTGTCAAAATTTCAGTTGTGCCGTCATGCCAGTCAACAATAACGGAATCAGCTGCGCTAACAGGATTATCACCTAAAAACCCGAGCCCAAAGTGAATCCACGGCATATCCTGCGAACTGCAACCGTTTCCGCCGGATACTTCCCTGATGGCAACGTAGTTGCCGATCCTTATTTTAACCCTGGTGCCAATACCGCCGCCCCAGAATTTTAACATTAAGTACCAATTTGATGCGCCTGTATTTTTGAATAAGAAATCATTTTCACCCTGTGAACCGTTTCCCTGGTTTACCACAAAAAGATCAAGCTTGCCGTCGTTATTGTAATCTCCCCAGGCTGAACCCACACTTGAGCTGTTATCGGTTGAAACAGCTTCGCTGTTCATCCTTGTGAAATTATCATTTCCGTCATTTCTGTATAAAGCGTTTTTTTGTCCGTAATTATTCGCTACAAACATATCTAAGTCGCCATCGTTATCATAGTCGCCCCAGTTACATCCAAAACTGATATCTTCATCATTAGCAATTGCGCCTGATGTTATTTTGGTAAAAGTACCGTTTTGATTATTCTTATACAGGAAGTTCTTTCCGCTGTTGGCTACAAACAGATCAAGCCAGCCATCGTTATTGTAATCTCCCCATGCGCAGCCGGAGCCGTATCCTCCTGAAGTTACAACAGGTCCGGTTGTAATTTTTGTGAATGTACCGTTTTTGTTATTCAAGTACAGATTATCATTTTGGAAGTCGCCGTTTGCTACAAAAAGATCAGGGTATTTATCATTGTTGTAATCTCCCCAAACTGCTCTTCTGTGCAATCCATTATCTGTTACTATTGGTCCGGTTGTTACTTGCTGGAAGTCGCCATTGGGCAAACCCTTGTACAACAGGTTTGTGCCGTGCTGTACACTTAAGATATCCAGGTAACCGTCTTTATTATAGTCAGTCCAGTTTACTCCGCCGCTGTGTCCATTAACAAGTGGAACGCAGTTTGTTATGCGTGTGAAATTTCCGCCGCCCATGTTTTTATAAAGCAGGTCTGGCTGATTTAAACCGGTTGCAATGTAAAGATCCATTCTGCCGTCATAATTGTAATCACCCCAGGCACATGCAAGCGTCTGGTTCAGACTGTTCGTCATTATGGTGTTATCACTTGCAAGCTGAAAATTACCATTGCCCATATTTTTGTAAAGCAGTGGATAAGTAGTCGCGCCGAAATCATTGTATGATGTAACTATCATATCAAGTTTGCCGTCGTTATTATAGTCTCCCCCCGCGCAGCCGGAACCAAAGCCCTGCTCTGTGACAAGCGGCTGGTTGGTGA
>JBATNB010000234.1:0-1766 GCA_049290135.1 Rhizobiaceae bacterium | reverse complement strand
CCTCGGGCCAGGCAAAGCCGGCGACATAGCGGGCGGGAAGCGCGGTCAGCCCGGCGGTGAGCACGACGCCGACGGTGGCCAGCGTGACGGACGGCCATGCCGCTTGGCGCAGGGCGGCCATCGGCGTGCCGAAGCCGGAATCGAACAGGATGACGGCGAGCGCCAGCGCGCCGACCAGGTAGGCGCTGTCGACATCGTCGAAGCGGATGCCGAGCCCGTCCTCGCCGGCAATGAGGCCGATGCAGAGAAAGACGAGCAGCAGCGGCGCGCCGAAGCGCAACGCCACAAGCGACGAGAAGGCCGCGGCGAGCACCAGCCCGCCGGCCACCAACGTCACGATGTAGAGATGCTCGACCATTGCGCCCCGCCCGATTCACGGCGCGATTGTGGCGGCGCGAATGGGGCGGGCGCAAGGCGGATTGTGCGCCGCGGCATGATGGCCGGGGCGGCCGCGACGAAAACGCCCGGCCTCGCGGCCGGGCGCTCGCCTGCCGGCAATGACCGACGGATCAGATCAGCTTCGCCATCGCGATCGCCGTGTCGGCCATGCGGTTGGAGAAGCCCCATTCATTGTCGTACCACGACAGGATGGAGACGAACGTGCCGTCCATCACCTTGGTCTGATCCATGTGGAAGATCGAGGAATGCGGATCGTGGTTGAAGTCGGAGGAGACGTTCTTCTCGAACGTATAGCCGAGGATGCCCTTCAGCGGACCATCGGCCGCCGCCTTGATGGCGTCGTTGATCTCCTGGACCGACGTGGCGCGCCTGGCGATGAACTTCAGGTCGACGACCGAGACGTTCGGGGTCGGCACGCGCATGGCGAAACCGTCCAGCTTGCCCTTGAGCTCCGGCAGCACGAGGCCGACGGCCTTGGCCGCGCCGGTCGAGGTCGGGATCATCGACAGCGCCGCGGCGCGGGCGCGGTAGAGGTCCTTGTGCATCGTGTCGAGCGTCGGCTGGTCGCCGGTGTAGGAATGGATCGTCGTCATCATGCCCTTCTCGATGCCGATGACATCGTTGAGCACCTTGGCGACCGGCGACAGGCAGTTGGTCGTGCACGAGGCGTTGGAGACGACGATGTCGTCCCTGGTCAGCACATTGTGGTTGACGCCGTAGACGATGGTCTTGTCGGCGCCGTCGGCCGGCGCGGACACCAGCACGCGCTTGGCGCCGCCGGCCAGGTGCAGGGCGGCCTTGTCGCGGGCGGTGAAGATGCCGGTGCATTCCATGACGATGTCGATGCCGAGATCGCCCCAGGGCAGCTTGGACGGATCGCGCTCGGCCAGCACCTTGAAGCTGTCGCCGCCCTCGATGCGGATGCGGTCGCCGTCGACCTCGACACGGCGCGGGAACTTGCCGTGCACGGAATCGTAGCGCATCAGGTGCGCATTGGTCTCGACCGGACCGAGGTCGTTGATGGCGACGACGTCGATGTCCTTGCGGCCGGATTCATAGATCGCGCGCACGACGTTGCGGCCGATGCGCCCGAAGCCGTTGATGGCAACCCTGACCTTGCTCATGATCCTCTCCCGAGATTGGGGCGGACCCGGTGTCCGCCGATTGGAATGACGCGGGGCTTCCTTAAACCGATTTAGCCGGAAATGCACTGACACCGGTCAAGGAATTGCCGGACCGCTGGCCGGCGCCCGCTCCATACGTTCGAAGCGTCCGCAAATCCAGTGGGGGGACAAGGCACGGGCGATTTGCCGCGCGCGGCGGGTCGACGGGGCGTGGCGGCGGCCGGCCGGCGCGGGGAAAAATGC
>JBATNB010000233.1:0-5845 GCA_049290135.1 Rhizobiaceae bacterium | reverse complement strand
GGCGCGCCGCGCCGCCGTCCGGCCGGTGCACGCCGCCCTCGGCGAGCGCGAAATGCGGCACGCCGCCGACAAAGGCGGCGGCAAGGCAATGACCGTCGAGATCGAAGGGTGCGACGGTCGGCATCAGGCCTGGCAGGCGTTGAAGGAGCGCTCCATGCGCTCGCGATCCAGTTCGCGACCGATGAAGACGAGCCGGCTTTCGTGCTTCTCGCCTTCCTTCCACGGGCGCTGGTGATCGCCCTCGACGATCATGTGCACGCCCTGGACGACATAGCGGTCGGGGTCGTCGCGGAAGGCGATGATGCCCTTGAGCCGGAGGATGTTCGGCCCTTCCATCTGGGTGATCTTGTCGATCCAGGCGAAGAATTTCTGCGCGTTCATCTCGCCGCCGCGCAGCGAGATCGACTGCACCGTCACGTCATGGATCGGCGAGGCCTCGCCATGATGGTCGTGGTCGTGGTGGTGACCGTCGCCGTGATGGTGGTGGTGGTCGTGATCGCAATCGGGTCCGCAGGCATGATCGTGGTCGTGATCATGGGCTTCCAGGAAATGCGGATCGTCGGCCAGCACGCGTTTCAGGTCGAAGGCGCCGCGGTCGAGCACATCGCCGATCGGCAGGCGCGCGCGCTCGGCGCGCATCATGCTCGCGGTCGGGTTGATGGCGCGCACGGTGCGTTCGATGCGCGCCAGTTCATCGGCGTCGACAAGGTCGGTCTTGTTGATGACGACGATGTCGGCAAAGGCGATCTGGTCCTCCGCCTCGCGGCTGTCCTTGAGCCTGAGCGGCAGGTGGCGGGCGTCGACCATGGCGACCACGGCGTCGAGCCGCGTCCGGGCGCGCACGTCATCGTCCATGAAGAAGGTCTGCGCCACCGGCGCCGGATCGGCGAGCCCGGTTGTCTCCACGATGATGGCGTCGAAGCGGCCGGGCCGGCGCACCAGCCCCTCGACGACGCGAATGAGGTCGCCGCGCACCGTGCAGCAGACGCAGCCATTGTTCATCTCGTAGATTTCCTCGTCGGATTCCACGATCAGGTCATTGTCGATGCCGATCTCGCCGAACTCGTTGACGATGACGGCATAGCGCTTGCCGTGATCCTCGGTGAGGATGCGGTTCAGCAGCGTGGTCTTGCCGGAACCGAGGTATCCGGTCAGGACGGTGACGGGGATCGGCTGGTCGCTCATGCGGGTCTGTCCTTGCAACGGGGCAGGGGCCATATAGGGGCTCCGGGCGGAATTTGCACGGGGCGCGTTCAGTCCAGGAAGGCCGGATCGAAGCGGTCGACCTCGGCCAGCAGTTCGGCAAACCCGCGCGCGGCATGGCCAAGAAGCGTCTCGCCCAGCCCGGCGCTGGCAGCGGCGGCGTGGCCGGCGGCGTTGTCGCGATTGAGGTCGGACATCTTCCAGCCGAAGGCATGCGGTCCATAGGCCCGCAGGTGGCGGAAGCGGCGGGCGAGGTCGGCCTGGAGGGAGGGAAAGGCGGCCGCGGCGGCCATGCGCACGAGGTCCGGGCGCAAGGCGAGCATCGCCGAGGTCTCGATCTGTCCGCCATGGATGCCGAACGCCTTCTCGTCGGCGTCGACCAGGCCGTCGGGCAGGAAGCGCGTCCAGCTCGTGGCCACCGCCAGCATGTTCAGCCGCACACGCAATTCGGTCGCCACCACGGTCATGAGCGGGGCATTGCCGCCATGGGCGTTGAGCATGACGAACCTTCGGATGCCGCGGCGCCGGCAGTCGGCGGCGATGCCGATCCAGCGATTGACCGCCGCGTCGAAGGCGAGCGTCCGCGTGGCTGCGAAGTCGGCGTGCTCGATCGAATAGCCGAGTTTCTCCACCGGCAGCCACTCGACCGCGAGGCCGGCCGGCAGCAGCGCGCGGGCGCGGGCGCAGACGCCCTCGGCGATCACCCAGTCCACGTCGGGCGACAGATGCGGGCCGTGGTGCTCGGTGGCGCCGAGCGGCAGGACCGCGATCCTGGGGGCCGGTGGCGATTGTGCTCCGTCCGTCATCGAACTGTCATATGCTCGTGGTGTGTGGACATTAGGATGGTGACGGGTGACGATGCACCAAACCTATATCCGGGGGCGACGGTCTTGGCAAAGACGGACAGACGGCAACTGCTCAACCGCCTGCAGGCCACCGCCCGCACGGCCAGGACCGCGCTTGCCGTCCGGTTGCTGTCGCACGGGTTCTATGCCGGCCAGGACCAGATCATGCTGGCGCTGGCGGCCGATGCCGACCTGTCGCCCGGCCGCCTTGCCGAGCGTCTCGGCGTGCGCCCGCCAACGGTGACCAAGGCCATCAACCGCCTGCAGGCGCAGGGCTTTGTCGACAAGAAGCCGTCGGGCGGCGACCAGCGCCAGGCGCTGATCGGCCTGACCGAGAAGGGCCAGGCGGCGATCAAGTCGATCGAGAAGTCGCTGCGCAAGACGGAAAAGCAGGCGCTGAAGGGTCTCGACAAGAAGGACCAGAAGGTGCTGGTCAAGCTGCTCGGCCGGATCGAGGCCAATCTCGCGGCGTCGGGCGAAGTCGAAGACGACGAGGTCGCCGACGCCCCGGCTGACGCGATGCCGGTCGACGACGCGGCCGAAGCGTTGGACAGCACCGCGCAATAGGGCTTGCGCCGGACGCGGCGTTCGCACATGGAACGCCGGCAACGCCCGGAATCCGCCTTGAACGCCTCTCCCGACAACGCCACGCCGACCCGGGCGATCCTGCTGATCATCGCGGCGGGCATGCTGTTTTCCGTTCTCGACACGATTGCCAAGTGGCTCGTGCTCTCCGGGTTCAATCCGGCGTTCGTGACCTGGACGCGGTTTGCCGTGCATTTCGCCGCCGTGCCGTTCATCTTCCGCGTCTGGACGAACCCGCAGGCGTTGCGGACCGGGGCGCTTGGCCAGCAATTGCTGCGCGGGGTCTTCCTGTTCGGTTCGACGATCTTCAACTTCCTCGCGCTGCGCACGATGCAACTGGCCGAGACGGTGTCGATCTTCTTCGTGGCGCCGCTGGTCATCACCGCGCTTGCCGGGCCGCTGCTCGGCGAATGGGCCGGGTGGCGACGGTGGCTGGCGATCGGCGCCGGGTTCTGCGGCGTGCTGGTCATCGCCCGACCGGGCGCGGGGGCCTTTTCGCTCGGCCATGGCTTCGCGCTCGGGTCGATGCTGTCCTATTCGCTGTACGTGATCATGACGCGCGCGATGGGCGCGCGGGAGACGGCCACGAGCCTCATCTTCTACTCCGCGCTGGCGCCGACGCTGTTCATGTCATGGGCGCTGCCGGTCGCCGGGCAGTGGCCGGCGACGGGGCTGCAATGGGCGTTGCTGCTGTCGATGGGCTTGCTGGGAGGCGGCGGCCATTTCCTCATCATCAAGGCCTACCAGCAGGCCAGCACCGCCGCGCTTGCGCCCTACCCATATGCGCAGATGGTCTGGATGGTTGCGCTCGGCTATTTCGTCTTCGGGCAATATCCCGACCGGTGGACGGTGCTGGGGGCGCTCATCATCCTGGCGTCCGGCCTCTACATCCTGCATCGCGAGCGGCAACTGCGCCTGGCGGCGGCGAATGCGCCGGCCTGAACGCCGGCTTGCCGGCGGACCTCCTACCGTTTAAACATTTTTAAAACGGGGAGGACGGGGGCTGGCCCAGAAAATCAAACTCTCGACGATTGCCGATGCGCTGGGTGTTTCAACCGCCACGGTATCGCTGGCCCTGCGTGACAGCCCGCTTGTCGCCGAAGCGACACGGGCGCGGATCAAGGAGCAGGCGCGGGCGCTTGGCTACATCTACAACCGCCGCGCCGCCTCGCTGCGCACTTCGCGCTCCGGCATCGTCGGCGTGTGCGTGCAGGACATCATGAACCCGTTCTTCGCGGAGATCCTGCGTTCCATCGAGACCGAGCTCGACCGTTCGCGCCAGACCTTCCTGCTGTCCAATCACTATGACGACCTGGAGAAGCAGCGGTTCTTCATCGACACGCTGCTGCAGCTCGGCGCCGACGGGCTGATCCTGTCGCCGGCCATCGGCACGCCGCGCGAGGACATCGCCACGCTGACGGGAAACGGCCTGCCCATCGTGCTGATCGCGCGCGAGGTCGAGGGCGCGGACGTGCCGATCTTCCGCGGCGACGACGCCTACGGCATCGCGCTGGCCACCAACCATCTCATCTCGCTCGGGCACACGCGCATCGCCATGATCGGCGGCACCGACCAGACCTCGACCGGGCGCGACCGCTATCGCGGCTACCTGCAGGCGATGGAGAAGGCCGGGCTCGCAGTCGAGAAGCACTGGCGGATCGCCGGGCCGCGCACGAAGCAGGCCGGCTTCGAGGCGGCGCCGCAGTTCCTGTCGATGAAGGACCGGCCGACCGCCGTCGTGTGCTGGAACGATCTCGTCGCCATCGGGCTGATGAACGGCATCGCGCGCGCCGGGCTTGTGCCGGGGGTCGACATCTCGGTGACCGGCTATGACGATCTGGAGGAAGCCTCCATCGCCACGCCGGCGCTGACGACGGTGTGGAACGGGCAGCGCGAGGTCGGACGCCGCGCCGCGCGCGCGCTCATCGACCAGCTCGGCGGCATCGAGGTCCATGGCGGGCAGGAACTGATCCATCCGGAGCTGCGTATCCGCCAGTCGACCGGCCGGCCGCGGGAGCGCGCATGAGCGGCGCGCGGCGCGAGCACCTGCTGGTCGTCGGCGGCATCCACGGCCGGGTGATCGAGCGCGCTGCGGCGTCATTCGAGATCGTACGCGTCGGCACGGTGGCGGAGGCGCTGGCCAACGCGGCGGAACTCGCCGACATCCGCGCCTCGACATCGTTTTCGGTCATGCCGGCGGAACTGATCGATGCGCTGCCGGCGCTGCAAATCGTGGCGTCGTTCGGGGTGGGCTATGACGGCGTCGATGCCGTCCATGCCGCGCGTCGCGGCGTGATGGTGACGCATACGCCCGACGTGCTGACCGACGAGGTCGCCGATGTGACGGTGGCGCTTCTCATCAACACGCTGCGCGAATTGCCGCGCGCCGAACAATGGCTGCGCCAGGGGCGCTGGGTGCGGGACGGCGCCTATCCGCTGACCCGGCTGACCCTGCGCGGACGCAAGGCCGGCATCTTCGGGTTCGGCCGGATCGGGCGGGCGATCGCGCAGCGGCTCGAGGCATTCGGCATCCCGGTCGCCTACCACAACCGCAAGCCTGTGCCGGGCGAGAGCCGCCGTTGGCATCCAAGCCTGGTGGCGCTCGCCGCGGCGGTCGACACGCTGATCTGCGTGGCGCCGGGAGGTGCCGCGACGGCGAATGCCGTCAACGCCGAGGTGCTGGAAGCCCTGGGACCGGACGGCGTGGTCATCAATGTCGGCCGCGGCAGTTCGCTGGATGAACAGGCGCTTGCCGCCGCGCTCGGCGACGGCCGGATCGCGGCCGCTGGCCTCGATGTCTTTGCCGACGAACCGCATGTTCCCGACGCGCTGCTCGGGCTCGCGAATGTCTGCCTGCTGCCGCATGTCGCCTCGGCCAGCCATCACACGCGCAATGCCATGGCCGATCTGGTGGTCGACAATCTCCTGTCCTGGTTCGCAAACGGCACGGCGATCACGCCGGTTCCGGAGACCGCTGGCCTGGCGGTAACGCGCCGTTAACCCTGTTCGTTCATCCTTTCTTCACGCCTGTGGCAGGCGCGGGGGACGGCAACATGGGGCGGATTTCCTTCGGCCTGGCGCTTCTGGCAGGCGGCGCGCTTGCCTATCACATGATCCTGGCCGGCCCGCCGGCGCGGAGCGATGGCGCGCCGGCTTCGGTGCCGATCGTCCTGAAGCGGGTCGGCGACGATACGGCCTGCGAATTGCCGCGC
>JBATNB010000232.1:0-1533 GCA_049290135.1 Rhizobiaceae bacterium | reverse complement strand
GGCCGAACCGGTCGCCGCGATCGAGGAGGCGTTGCGCGCCACCGCGCGGCAGGCCGGCCAACCGTCCCCGCGCATTCTGGTGTGCGGGTCGCTCTACCTGGCCGGCGAGGTGCTGGCGCTCAACGGTACCGAACCGCAATGACGGGACTGGAGGCACGATGACCTGGATCGCGACCATCGCCTATGCCGACGCCACCGGCCGGCTCCGCCAGCTCTATGACCGAATCAAGGGACCGGGCGGCGCCATCGACAACATCATGGCGGCCCATTCACTGCGGCCGCATTCGATGGACGGGCATCTGGCGCTGTACAAGAACGTGCTTCACCATGGCGGCAACACGCTTGCCACCTGGCTGCTGGAGACGATCGGCGTGCATGTCAGCCTGGCCAATGGCTGCGGCTATTGCGTGGACCACCACTTCGCCGGGCTGAAGCGGCTGCTGAACGATGATGCCCGCTCGGCGGCGATTCGCGAGGCGCTGGCCTCGGGCCGGTATGACGGCGTGTTCGGACCGGCGGAAGCCGCGGCGCTGCGCTACGCGTCGAAGCTGACCGGGGCGCCGGCGAGCATGGCGCGGGCCGACGTCGATGCCCTGCGCGACGCCGGGTTCGACGACGGCCAGATCCTCGAGATCAACCAGTGCGTCGCCTATTTCGCCTACGCCAACCGCACCGTGCTCGGCCTCGGCGTCAACACGCGCGGCGACATTCTCGGCCTGTCGCCGAGCGATACCGACGATCCCGGCAACTGGGCGCATACGTGAAAAGCCCGGCCGATCGCCGGGCTTCCTTCGCATGATACGGCCGTTGACGGGTCAGGCGACGGCGGCGTCGAACCAGCCGGCGAGCGCGGTCTTCGGCGCGGCGCCCACCTTGATGTCGGCGACCTGGCCGGCCTTGAACATCATGAGCGTCGGGATCGAGCGCACGCCGAACTGGGCGGCCAGTTCCGGGTTCTCGTCGACGTTCAGCTTGGCGACCTTCACCTTGCCGGAATATTGCGCCGACAATTCCTCCAGCGCCGGCGCGATCATGCGGCACGGGCCGCACCATTCGGCCCAGAAATCGACAACGACCGGCTCCTTGGACTGAAGCACCTGGGACTGGAAATTGGACTTGTCGACCTTCATCGTGGCCATGGCGCGAATCCTTTCGAAATATTTGCGTCCATTCATATGTGGGGGCAAGTCGCGGACGCGTCAAGACGCGCGGCAGGCCGCGTCGATTCGCCGGAGTGTCGCGTCCATCGCATCGGCGTCGATTTCGACCATGAGCGGCGCGCCGACGTGAAGCAGCGCGGCGCGGACGATCCGGCCGGGATAGAGCGAGGCGATGAGGGCGCGATACAGCGCAAGCTGCGCCACATGGGCCGGATCCGGGGCAGAGCCGGGAAGCGGCGGGCGTCCGGTCTTGTAGTCGACGATCAGGATCTCGCGCGCGCCGATGGCCAGGCGGTCGATCTTGCCGGCGACGGGACGATCGCGGCCGCCGAGGCAAAGCATGCCCTGAACCGCGGCCTCGGCCAGCGAACCC
>JBATNB010000231.1:0-2146 GCA_049290135.1 Rhizobiaceae bacterium | reverse complement strand
GTCAGAAACCGGCGCGGGCGGGCAGGGGCGGGGCATGGGCGACCTTCCGGTCATGGAAATCCTGGCGTTCGGCATCGCCGCGCTGCTGGTCGGCGGCATCGCCGGGCTGATGGCCGGCGTGTTCGGCATCGGCGGCGGGGCGGTGATCGTGCCGATCCTCTATCAGGCTCTCGGCATCCTCGGGATCGACGAAGCGGTGCGCATGCATGTCGCGGTCGGCTCCTCGCTTGCCATTATCGTGCCGACGTCGATCCAGTCCTTTCGCGGCCATCTTGCGCGCGGCGCGGTCGACACGTCCTACCTCAGGGCGATTGCCGTGCCGTTGGTCGGCGGCGTGGTGGCGGCATCGTTCGTGGCGTCCTCGATCTCGGGGGCGGGGTTGCGAGGCATCTTCGCGGTGCTGGCGCTCGGCGTCGGGCTCAGGCTGCTGTTCGACCGGCCGGGCTGGCGGTTGGGGGACACGATCCCGGGGCAACCGGCGCGCGGCGCGGTCGGGGCGGCGATCGGCTTCTTCTCGACCCTGATGGGGATTGGCGGCGGCGTGCTCAACAACACGTTCATGACGCTGTTCGGGCGGCCGATCCACCAGGCGGTGGCGACATCCTCCGGTGTCGGCACGCTGATCTCGGTGCCCGGCGTCATCGGCTACATTGTGGCCGGCTGGGGCGCCGCGATGCTTCCCGTTGCCTCCACCGGCTACGTCAACTGGATCGCCGCCCTGGTCATCATGCCGACGTCGCTGCTCGCGACGCCCCATGGCGTCAGGCTCGCGCACAGGCTTTCGAAGCGGCAACTCGAGACCGGATTCGGCCTGTTCCTGCTGTTTGTCGCGGCCCGCTTCGCTATCAGCCTGTTGTGAGGTCAGCGGTCGACAAGGACCATGCGGTTGCCTTCGACCCGGTAGGACTCCAGCGACGACAGCAAATCCATGCCGATCAGGCTGGTGTCGAGCGCGCCCGGCGCGGCGATGAGCACGGCCATGCGCGGCCGGCTGATGCCGCCGAGCGAAAACCGGTTCAGCATGACCGCCGCCGCCCGGCCCATGCCGTTGGCGGTGGCGATCTGGATGCGGTAATCGAGCGAAACCATATCGATGCCGAGGCGCTCGGCATCCTCCGCGGCGAGCGTGGTCACGCTGGCGCCGGTGTCGATCAGGAAGGACACCGGAACATCGCCGATCCGGGCGCGGGCGTGGAAATGCCCGTCGTCGGTGCGCGACAGCGTGACGGTCGCCGCGCCGTCCTCGGTCCGGCCATCGATCGGCGTGGACGGGGACAGTTCGGAACGAACACGGGCGACGATGCCACCGGCGTCATTGCGCAGGGAATAGGCGGTCACCAGGCCGAAGATCACCAGTACCCAGATCAGGGCGTCGCGCATGCGGTTTCCGGCCGGCAGGCGCAGGAGCCAGGACACGACCAGCAATGACAGGATCGCCAGGTAGGCGAAATCGACGATGACGTCGCCGTTCATCGGGCGCGCGGTGAAGCCGCCGAAGGTCAGGCCAAGCACAACAAGGCCGAGCACAAACGCGACGGCGACGAGCACGCGGCTCATGGCGTGCCCTCGCTCTCCCGCCGCAGGCGCGCGCGGCGCGTCTCCCGACGAGGCTTGCGCTCGATCGTCTCACGGCGAGCCGGCAGCACCGCGAGGATTTCCTGGCGGCGTTCGCGCGTCAGGTCCCGCCAGTCGAAGATCTCCTCGCGGGTGCGGCCGCAGCCGAAACAAAAGCCGGTCTCCGTGTCGATCATGCAGACCAGCACGCACGGGGAATCGTCAGCGGGCGTGGACAAACGTTCGCTCATGGCACAGATATCGGGTGCGCCCGCCATTCGCGCAAGCCGCAATCCCATCACCGGCCGCAGATCCGCATGACCCGACATCCCTTCGATGATTTCCGCAGCTTGTTGCGCCATCTGCCCGAGCCGGACATGGATGCGGCGGCCCGCACGCGCGCCATCATGGCCGGGCATGAACAGCTTCACGGCACGATTGGCGAGTTTTCCGACCTGGCCGCATGGCACTCCGCCTGGCAGGGCAAGAGCCCGCCGATGATCCTCCGGCCTACCATCGCGGTCTTTGCCGGAACCAACGCCACCGGCGAGGCAGCGGCGAACGCGACGGCGACGCGGGCCATGGCCGAACG
>JBATNB010000230.1:0-5027 GCA_049290135.1 Rhizobiaceae bacterium | reverse complement strand
GTCGACGCGATGGACCGCGCCGCGCTGGCGCGGGCGTGCGCCGGCGCCGATGTGGTGATGAACGCCGCCAACCCGCCCTACGACAAATGGGAAGGGACCGTGCTGGCGATGGCGGAGAACATCCTCGAGGCGGCGCGCGCAACCGGCGCGACGCATCTTCTGCCCGGCAATGTCTACAATTTCGGGACCGGGGTCGGCCCGGATACGGGTGAGGATGCGCCGGAGCGGCCCGATACCGCCAAGGCGGAAATCCGCATCGCGCTCGAGGCCCTGTGCCGGCGTTACGCCGACCAGCATGGTGTACGCACGATCGTATTGCGCGCCGGCGATTTCTTCGGCGGCGGCAAGCCGGGAAGCTGGCTCGACCTGATGCTCCTGAAGGACCTGCGCAAGGGCGTGTTCAACGCCGCGGGTCCGAAGGGCGTGGCGCACGCCTGGGCCTATCTTCCCGACCTGGCCGACGCCTTCGTAGCACTGGCCGAACGGCGCGACACGTTCGGCCGGTTCGAGCGGTTCCATTTCCCCGGCCACACGCTGACTTCGGAGCAGTTCCACGCGGCGGCGGAGAAGGCGACCGGGCGGACGCTGGCGTTCAAGCGCGTCAACTGGACGATGCTCAAAATCGTCGGCCTGTTCTCGCCGGTGCTGCGCGAGGTGGTGAAAATGAACTATCTGTGGTTCACGCCGCATTCGCTGTCGGGCGCAAGGCTGCGGCGGACCATCGGCCCGTTGCGCATCACGCCGATCGAGGCGGCCATCGCCGAGACGGTGGCGGCACTGGGGCTGGACGGAGAGGCGACGAAACGGGCGGCGTGATGCCGAGGTTCCATTCCCTGACTGGACATTCGGTCACCCCACCCTTCTCCCCCTTGAGCGGAGGGGTGGGGGTAAAGGGCGGCAGCGACTCCGGATCGGTCCCGCGACGGCGCGGCGCTACTCCGCCGGGGCCGCCGCCTTCGCCCTGGCGCCGGCGAACGGCAGTCGGGCGCGAACGTTGCGCAGGAAGCGATAGACCTTGGAATCGTTCGACCTGCCGACGATCATCAGCATCGACGGCGTGATGACCAGCGTCAGCACGGTGGAGAAGGCGAGACCGAAGACGATGGCGTTCGACAGGATGATCCACCATTGCGTCGACGGGGCGCCGAAGGTCGTCTCGTGGGTCAGCAGTTCGAGATTGACGCCGAAGGCGATCGGCAGCACGCCGAGGATGGCGGTCACGGCGGTCAGCACCACCGGACGGGCGCGCTCGCGGCAGGTCTCGATGATGGCCTCGTACTTGTCCATGCCCTCCTTGCGCAGCAGATCGTAGGTGTCGATGAGCACGATGTTGTTGTTCACGACAACGCCGGCGAGCGCGATGACGCCGATGCCCGACATGACGACGCCGAACGGCTTGTCCATGATCCACAGGCCGAGGAAGACGCCGATCGTCGACATGACCACGGCGGACAGCACCAGCATGACCGAGGTGAACTTGTTGAACTGCGCCAGAAGCACCACGAAGATGAGGAACATGGCGGCGCCGAACGCCTTGGCGAGGAAGCTGGACGCGTCCTTCTGCTCCTGGTCTTCGCCGGCCAGGGCATAGCCGGCCTTGCCGAGATTGGCTGACTTGACCTTTTCCTCGACCTGCGCGCGCACGCGGTCGGCCTGCATGCCTTCGCGGATGTTGGCCTGCACGGTGATGGTGCGCCTGGTGTCGAGGCGCGTCAGCGTGCCGACCTTGCGCGCCGCGGCGCGCTCGACGAAGTTGGAGATCGGCACAGAGCCCTGCGCGGTCTCGATGCGCAGTTCATCGAGCGTGGCAAGCGTGCGGCGGTCCTCCGGCAGGCGCAGGCGGATGTCGACGGCGTCATCGGCGCCGGCGGGCCGGTAGTCGGTGAGCTTGAGGCCGGTGGTGACGAGCTGGACCACGGTGCCGACCGAGGACGGACCGATGCCGTATTGCGCCGCCTTCGAGCGGTCGACGCGCAGCTCCCAGTCGATTCCCGGGGCGGGGAGGCCGTCGGCCACGTCGATCACGCCATCCACCTCGGCGATGGCGGCGGCGACGCGCCCGGCGACATCTTCCAGACCTTCCGGATCGTCCGCCGACAATTGCACCTGGATGGCCTTGCCGGTCGGCGGGCCCGCCTGCGGCACGAGCACCTCGACATCGACGCCGGGGATGCCGGTCATGGTGCGGCGCAAATCCGCCAGGATCTCATTGGCGGGCTTGCGCTCGCGCCAGTCGATGAACTCGTACTGCAGCACGCCGATCACGTCCTCGGCCACCTGCTGTCCGGCGCCGCCGCCCTTGCCGACGCGGGTGTAGAGCGTCTCGAGGCCCGGCCAGCCGAGAATGCGCTTCTCGACCAGGCGGACGGCGGCGTCCTTCTCCTCGATGGAGAGGTTGCCGCGCGCATGCACGTAGAGCAGGCCGTAGTCGGGCTCGACATCGGGGAAGAACTCGACGCCCTTGCCGGCCTTGAAGTAGCCGTAGGGAACGGCGACGAGCAGGGCGATCGCGGCGGCGAGCACGATGAAGGGATGCTTCACGGCGCGGCGCACCACCCACATGTAGATGCCGTCGCGCTTGTGCGCTTCCTCCGGATGGGCCTTGGCGATCAGCGCGCCGAGCGTCGGGGTGAAGACGAGGGCGTAGAGCATGGAGGCCGAGAGCGTGACGATCAGCGTGATCGGCAGGTATTTCATGAACTCGCCGACAATGCCCGGCCAGAACAGCAACGGCGAGAAGGCGGCGACGCGGGTCATGGTGGCGGCGATCACCGGGCCGGCCATGCGGCGCGAGGCCAGTTCGAACGCCTCGGCCCGCGGCATGCCCTCGCCCATGCGGCGCTCGGCGAACTCGGTGACGATGATGGCGTCGTCGACCAGCATGCCGACGGCGAGGATCAGCGAGAACAGGACGACGAGGTTGACGGTGTAGCCGAAGGTCTGCAGCCAGAACATTCCCATCAGGAACGAGGCGGGAATGGCCAGGCCGATCAGCAGCGAGGCGCGCCCGGAGAGCGCGGCGAGGATGACGATGAAGACGAGGATGACGGCCGTCAGCACCGAATTCTGCAGATCGTGCAGAAGCTGCTTGATGACGGTCGACTTGTCCTGGCTGAAGGACACCTTGGTGCCTTCGGGCAGCGCGGCGGCGAACTCGTTGGCGGCGATCTTCACCGCCTCGACCGTGTCGACGAGATTGGCGCCGGTGCGCTTCGACACCTCGATGGCGACGGCGGGCTGGCCGTCGAGGCGGGTGATCGATTCGGCATCCTTGTAGGTGGAGCGGATGGTGGCGAGGTCGCGGGCGCGCACCACGGCGCGCGGCCCGGCGACGATCGGCAGGTTGGCCACGTCCTCGACGGTCTCGATCAGCGAGGGAACCTTGACGGCATAATTGCCCTCCTGGCCCTCGATGGTGCCGGCGGCGACGAGCGAGTTGCCCGCGGCGACGCCGCCGATCATCTGGTCGAGCCTGAGCCCGTAGGACGACAGCTTCACCGGGTCGATGATCACCTCGACCAGATCGTCGCGCGCGCCGAGCAGGTTGGCGTCGAGCACGCCGCCGACATCCTTGATCTTGTCGCGCAGCGCCCGCCCGGCCATGATGAGCGCGCGCTCCGGCACATTGCCCGACAGGGTGACGACGAGGACCGGGAACTCCGAGATGTTGACCTCGTTGACCGAGGGTTCGTCGGCGCCTTCCGGCAGGTCGCGCTTGGCGTCGGAGACCTTGTTGCGCACGTCGGTGAGCGCCTTGTCGAGATCGGCGCCGGCCTCGAACTCCATCAGCACGTTGCCGCCGCCCTGATAGGCGGTGGCGGTCATCTTCTTGATGCCCTTGATGCTCTTGACCGCCGATTCGACCGGTCGCAGCAGCAGCCGCTCGGAATCCTCCGGCGAGATGCCGCGATAGCCAAGGCTCACATAGATGAACGGAACCTGGACGTCGGGCTCGGCTTCCTTCGGGATCGAGATGTAGGAAACCGTCCCGGCGACAAGGAAGAAGGCAAGGATCGCCAGCGTCAGGCGGGCATTGCGGATGGCGTAACCGACGATTCCCATGGGTGCGGTCCGATCAGCGGATGCTGCCGGACAGGTCGCCCGCCAGCCGCCTGAGGGTTTCAAGATCGGGCTCGACGACGCGGACGATGTCGCCCTCGGCGACGAGGTCCTGGCCGACGACGATGATGCGGGCATCGGCCGGGATGCCGGTCAGCACCAGGCCTTCGGGCGTGTCGTCGATGAGATCGATCGGCTGGAACGCCACCTTGTCGGCGGCGTCGACATAGCGGATGCCGAGGTCGCCGGTCTTGGAAAGGGTGACGACCGAGCGCGGCAGGATGACGGCGTCGACCTCGTCGGCGAAGATCGTCACTTCCGCGGTCATGCCGGCGGGAATGCGGTCTTCCGGGTTCGGCGCGGTGATCTCGACGCGGAACGTGCGCGTGGCCGAGGTGGCTTCGCGCGAGATGTAGCGGATGGCGCCGGAGAAGACCTGGCCCGACACCAGGCGGACATCGGCCTTGTCGCCGATCTCGATGTGGCGCAGGTCGGATTCCGACACCTCGCCGACGGCGAGGATAGGATCGAGCGCCAGGAGAACGGCCACCGGCGTTCCGGCCAGGACCGAGGAGCCCTTCTCCACGTCGAGCCTGTCGACGACGCCGGCGAACGGCGCGCGGACCTCGAGCGCGCTGAGCTCGGACTGGGCGGCCTCCAGCTGCGACTTGGCCGCGGCAAGGGCGGAGAGGGCGTTGTCGAGCTGCAGTTTCGGGATCGACCCGGCCTTGGCCAGCCTCTCGATGGCCTTGGCCTCGCTTTCGCGCTGGACCAGCACCTGCTGCGCGGTCGCCACGGCGGCGCGCTTGGCGGCGGCGTCGATGGAGAGAATCAGGTCGCCTTCCTTGACCGGATCGCCTTCACCGAACGGTCGCTCGGCGACGATGCCGCCGGCGCGAATCGAAAGAACGGCCTTCTTGTCCGCCGCTGTCTGCCCCGAAATGTGAATGGCCCGGGCATGCTTGACC
>JBATNB010000229.1:0-5678 GCA_049290135.1 Rhizobiaceae bacterium | reverse complement strand
CTGCAAGCCCGGGCCGATTCCGGGCCGCTGCGGCTGACCGGGCGCGGGGCGGCGGACCACTCTCGCCCCCGCCAAAACGAAAAGGCCCGCCGGGAAACCGGTGGGCCTTGTGGTTCGGGACTTCGGGAGCGGCGGGCGCTGTGTCCGGGTGGAACGCGTATTCGACGGCTTTCCCGCTGGGCCACCATCGACCGCGGCCCGCTCGGCTGCAATAAAATGAAGTACGGCATCGACGGTGAACGCTGGCCGGACATCATCCCTGTCCCGTCTCGCACCCGTGCTGACCGGGGAAATCGCGGATGTTCGGAAAGGTATGCAACGATTCGGGACCGCGTTGCAGGGCTCGCATATGCCAGAAACGCAAACGCCGCCCCGGAGGGCGGCATATAAGCATTTGATCACGCGTAGGATCTTGGCTGCGGGGGACAGGATTTGAACCTGCGGCCTTCAGGTTATGAGGGCTACCCCGGTGTCTGGAATACCCTCGTGATTTCAGAAGGTTAGGCAGATTTCAGGCGCCAAACGTCGGCGTCGTGTCGCACGGAACAGCCGCAAAACATTGGGAGAAAACGGGAATCCGGACGTGCCCTCATCCGCGCTGGCTCCGGAACCCCTCGTAGCGCGGCCGGAGGCGGCATTGCAGGAAGCTTTCCATCAGCGTCAGAACCGGAACGCCGAGGCTGGCTGGGAGCAGTATGTTGACCCGATCCACGTTCGTCCGGATCCAGTTTCCGATCTCGGCCCGATCCGCCTCGCCCAGACCGACGCGCTCGGCATCGGCGATCATGGAGGCCGCAAGCGTGCTCTGCGCACTGCCTGGATTGTAGTGCTGGCTGGTGTAGCGCGCCTGGCTCTTGGGGCCGACCTTCCCGACCTTCAGCACGTCGCTCCCGTGGGCGAAAACGTAGACGGCCATCTGGCCCGCTGGCAGCCGCGTGGGCGGCGCGTGGGGCGCAGGCAGCGCCTCAATGCGGATGTCGTCAGCTGCCAGCGAAACGCCCGCCAGCCGCGCGACGGTGGCGAAATCAGCGAGGGTCTGTTCTGGAAGCCATGCCATGGCAACAGCTTAGCCGAGCAGCTTCGCCTCGACCATCGCCATCGCCTTCTGGTGGTCGGGCGACGGGAACAGGTGGCCGTAGCGCTCCATGGTCATCTGGATCGAGGAATGGCCCGCGAAGGTCATGATCTCCTTGAGCCAGGCTTCAGAAGCTATTTTAGAGAGCATTTCGTGGAGTGTGGCGAAGCCCATCATCTGCTCCGCCAGATGCTTCTTCAGCTTGGCGTTCTCGTCTTCCAGAGCCATTCGCTTGCGGGCATCCGCCACCTCCATGCCGCAGAACTTGGCCTCGTCCTCTTAGAAGGTCGCTTCCAAGATGCCGCGCTTGTGGGAGACATCCGCCGTCTTCATCCCAGCTTCCTGCTCCCGCAGAATGACAATGATCTGTTCTTCCGTGTACCGTAGCCACTTCCTTTGCTCGTCTCTTGATTGAGGCGGACGCTATGCAAATCAGGAAGAGAATTAGGGTCCCAGATCACGACACATACCGTCCGGCAGAACCTCGCTCATTCCTGCGTCCACAGTGCTTCCGCGAATGCCAGAAACGCAAACGCCGCCCCGGAGGGCGGCACATAAGCATTTGATCACGCGTAGGATCTTGGTTGCGGGAACAGGATTTGAACCTGCGGCCTTCAAATTATGAGGCGGACGAGCTACCGGGCCGCTCCACCCCGCGTCACCATTTTTGGTAAGCAGTAACTTACCGAACTCGCCCGCAAACGATCAGGATTGCGAAGCGGTTGTCCGCCAAGCCCACTCCCCGCCGGCCACGAGGGCAGGCAAGGTCAGCCTGGCAGACAGACCACCAGGATCCGGGCGTCCTCCTCCCCGGCCGAGGTATAGACATGGCCCATTCCGCTATCGAGATAGACGCTTTCGCCGGGGCCAAGATGCACCGGCTCGTGCTTGTCGGTGAAAATCGTCAGCTGCCCCGACAGCACAAAAACAAACTCCTGCCCCGGATGGCGGATGAGGTCGGGGAATTCCATCCGGCTATGGGCCTTGACCGTCCCGGCCATCGGCGTCATCGCCTTGTGCCACATATCCGGAAACAGGATTTCATAGGAATAGGTCGGGGTTTCCTGCAGTTGGAAATCCCCCAGCCTTGCCACCGCCATGCTGTCCTTCTGGAAGCTCGCCCCGCCGCGCCCGAAAAGCGCCGGCATGTCCATGTTCATGCCGGCCGAAAGCTGCATCAGCCGGTCATAGGTCAGCGCCATCAGCCCGCGTTCGACCTTGGATACCGTCGACACCGCAAGCCCGGTGATTTCGGCCACCTCGGCCAGGGTCAGTCCCCTGGCCTTGCGCAACTCACGCAGGCGGCGGCCGAACTCCTCGCGCTGGCTGTCTGCCGGGGCAAGTCCGGGGATGGAGGTGGAAAGCGACATGCGCTGATCCTAACCGCTTTGCGGCGGAATGTAATTTTCCAATCGGAAAATATTTTGGTTTTCCGATTGGAAAATTCATGTTAGTGGTTCGGCCGCGAAAATGCCGGCCCAGATCGGCACCAGAGCCACCCGGACAGACCAGGCCGGACACCCAAACAAGGAGGAAACCATGTTCCGCAGAACGCTACTCATCACGGCCGCGTCAATCGTCTGCCTTGGAGCGGCGCAAGCCGTGGCAGAGCCGAAGACCGTTGCCATCGCCAACTTCGGCGAACACCCGCAGCTGAACGCCGTGGCCGAGGGCTTCAAGGCCGAGATTCTGGCCTCGGGTCTGGTCGAGGGCACCGATGTCGTCTTCACGACCGACCATGTGAACTTTGAAACCACGTTGCTGCCGCAGATGATTTCCAAGATCGACGCCACCAACCCGGCGCTGGTGCTGGCGATCACCACGCCGGTTGCGCAGAACGTCAAGAACCAGATCGGCGCCAAGGGCCTTCCGCTGGTCTTCGCGGCGGTCACTGATCCGGTCGCAGCCGGCCTTGTGCCCTCCTGGGACAAGGGCGACACGAACATGTCGGGCGCGACCGACGCGGTGGACATCAAGGCAACGCTGGCATTTGCCCGCAAGTTGTTCCCCGAGGCCAGGATCATCGGCGTGCCCTACAACCCCGGCGAGGCCAATGACGTTGCGACGCTGGAATTGTTCAAGACCCACGCCGCCGCCGCCGGCTTCGAGATCGTGGAAGTCGGCATCGACAACACCAACGACATTCAGGCTCGCATCACGGCGCTGGCCGGGAAAGCCGATCTGGTCTACGGCCCCGGCTCCAACCTGATTCAGCCGGCGATTTCAGCCGTGGCCGCCGCCGCGAATGAGGCGAAGATCCCGCTCATCAACACCGATCCGGGATTGGTCAACGAGGGCGTCATTCCGGCTGCATTTGCGGTGTCTTATGAAAAGATCGGCCACATCGCCGGCTCCATCGCGATCCGCGCCCTGAAGGGCGAGGCGATGGCCGGTATCGCCCCGGTGAGCCCGGCTTACGAAGACCATGCCATCACCATTTCGAAACGCGCGATGGACGCGATCGGCAAGCCTATCCCCGACGGCTTTGCCGGCTGCGGCTGCATCGTCGACTGACCCCCGGGTGGCGGCCCGTTGGCGGGCCGCCCCATCCCCCGCTGCGAGGTAAACCGGTGTTGAAGGTCAAGGACGCCCGGCGCGTGTTCTTTCGCGGCAAGCCGGATGAAAAGGTGGCCCTTGACGGGCCGAGCCTCACACTTGCCAAAAGCGATTTCGCCATTGTCATCGGCAGCAACGGTGCGGGCAAGAGCACGCTGATGAATGTGATTTCCGGGGCGCTCATGCTCGATTCCGGCCGGATCGAGATCAATGGCGACGATGTGACCGACATGCCGGTCCATCGCCGCGCCTTTCATGTCGCCCGGGTCTTTCAGGACCCGATGAAAGGCACCGCCGCCGGAATGACCATTGCCGAAAACATGTTGCTGGCCGAGATGCGCCAGGCGCCCGCCCGGCTGAGCCGCGGCCTGACGCCCGCGCGGCGCGAAAAATATCGCGAGAACCTGTCCTATCTGGGCCTCGGGCTGGAAGACCGGCTGGACACGCCGGTTTCACTCCTGTCCGGCGGTCAGCGACAGTCGCTGTCGCTGGTCATGGCGGTGTCGGGCAATCCCGACATTCTGCTTCTCGACGAACACACCGCCGCCCTTGATCCGCGCACCGCGGATCTGGTGCTGAACGCCACCCTGCGCGCGGTCACCGCACTGAAGCTGACGACGATGATGGTGACCCACAACATGCAGCACGCTGTCGATTACGGCAACCGGGTGGTGATGCTGGATGCGGGCAAGGTGCTTCTGGAACTCGACGGCGAGGCCAAGGCCCGTGCCACGGTGGCTGACCTGATCGGCCATTTCTCGGTCAAGTCCGACCGCATGCTTCTCGGGGCCTGAGATGGGCGACATCGTTTCCGCCTACATCGCGCTGATCCCGGTGACGCTGGCGCAAAGCCTGATCCTCAGCTTTGTGGTGCTGGCGGTGATGATCCCCTTCCGCATCCTGAACTTCCCCGACCTGACCTCGGAGGGCGCCTATCCGTTGGGCGGCTGCGTCTGCGGCGTGGCGCTGGTGGCGGGGGTGCCCGCCTTTCCCGCGCTTCTGGTCGCGGCGGCGGCGGGCTTCGCAGCCGGCTTTGCCACGGCCTTCCTGCACCTGAAATTCCGCATCCACTCGCTGTTGGCCGGCATCCTCATCACCACCATGCTGTACAGCGTGAACCTGCGGATCATGGGCAAATCCAACCTTCCCCTGTTCAACAAGGCGAAGGTCTATGACCTGCTCGCGCCGCTTGACCTCTCGGGCAGTGTCACGCGAATCCTGATCGCCGGCGCATTGGCGCTGGCCGTCTGTGCCGTGCTGAACCTGTGGTTCCTGACCGAACGCGGCACAGCGATGCGGGCGGTTGGCGTCAACCCCGACATGGCCGAGGCGCAGGGCATCAACATCTGGCGCTACACGATCGGCGGCATCGGGTTGGCCGGGGCCTTTTCGGCCCTCAGCGGAGGCTTGATGGTGCAGGCCCAGGGCTTTGCCGATGTGAACATGGGTCTTGGCATCCTCATCAACGGGTTGGCCGCGCTGATGATCGGCGAGGCGGTCGTCGGCAAGAGTACGGTAGCGCGCCAGCTTCTGGCCCCCTTTGCCGGGGCAATGATCTATTACCAGCTGATCTCGATCTGCCTTGCCGCGGGCCTGCCGCCCGGCGATCTGAAAATCGCGACCGGGCTTTTCGTGCTCCTCATGCTTGCCGGCCCCACACTCGCCAGGCGCAAGGACGGACGGGCCCCGCGCGAGGTGATGAAGGAATGACGACGCTTTCCGTCACCGCCGAGGATTGGCCGCTGGCCCGGCCCTTCCACTTTGCCGGCCATGGCGTGACCTCGCTCGAAGTGGTGAATGTCCGCCTGACCCGGGGCGAGGCGCAAGGCCAGGGCGAGGGCGTGGTGCCCATCGTCTTCGACATCACCATGGCCGGGACTCTTGCCCAGCTGCGCGGCGTGGCCCGGGCCGTGGCCGCCGGGCAGCCGGTGGAAACCGCCTGTGCCGAACTGCCTCCGGGCCCGGCCCGCAATGCGCTTGACTGCGCGCTGTGGGACCTTGCCGCCAAGACCACGGGCAAAAGCATCTGGACCAGCGCCGGCCTGCC
>JBATNB010000228.1:0-6422 GCA_049290135.1 Rhizobiaceae bacterium | reverse complement strand
CGCCTATGCCGAATATGTCCGCGTCGACGCCCGCCACGCCATGCCGGTTCCCGCCGGCCTGACCATGACCGAGGCGGCGGCGGTCCCGGAGACGTTCTTCACGGTCTGGCACAACGTGTTCGAGCGCGGCGCCCTGCGCCCCGGCGAGACGCTGCTCGTGCATGGCGGATCGTCGGGGATCGGCACCGCGGCGATCCAGCTTGCCGCCGCCTTCGGGTCCTACGTCATCGTGACCGCCGGATCGGCGGCCAAGTGCGCGGCCTGCCTCGCGCTCGGCGCCGACCGTGCCATCAACCATCGCGAGGAGGATTTCGTCGCCGCGGTGAAGGAGGCCACCGGCGGGCGCGGCGCCGACGTCATCCTCGACATGATCGGCGGCGACTATGTGCCGCGCAATTACGAGGCGGCGGCCGAGGACGGGCGGATCGTGCAGATCGCGGTGATGAACGGGGCCAGGGCGACGCTCGACATCTCCCGCCTGATGGTCAAGCGCCTGACCCACACCGGCTCGACGCTGCGGCCCCGCTCCGCCGACTTCAAGGCGCACATCGCCGCCGAACTGGAGGCCAGGGTCTGGCCGCTGCTGGCCACCCGCGCGGTGGCGCCGGTCATCGACCGGATATTCCCGCTCGTCGACGCCTGGCGCGCGCATGAGCGCATGGAAGAGGGCCAGCACATCGGCAAGATCGTGCTCGACGTTTCCTGACCAAATGGAAAAATTCCGTTTGCCGGCTCGCTTCCTCCGTTGCGCCGGCGGCGAAAATACGGTTGTCTTTCGTCCCACGCCGGGCAGACGGGCGGGAGCGCCTGTCACACAGGTGTCAGACAACCGGCTTAGCCGGAACCGGCACCGCCTTCGCGCGGACAACAGGGAGTTAGGTACATGAGCATTCTGAAACGGACCGCATCCGCGCTCGCCGCCTCGGCGGTGCTGGCCGGTTCGCTCGCCGTCGGCGCGCAGGCGCAGTCGATGGACGAGCTTGTCGCCGCCGCCAAGGCCGAAGGCATGCTGACCACCATCGCGCTGCCGCACGACTGGTGCGGCTACGGCAAGGTGATCGACGGCTTCAAGGCGAAATATCCCGGGATCCAGGTCAACGAACTGAACCCCGACGCCGGCTCCGCCGACGAGATCGAGGCCATCAAGGCCAACAAGGACAACAAGGGCCCGCAGGCGCCGGACGTCATCGACGTCGGCCTGTCCTTCGGACCGTCGGCCAAGGCCGAGGGCCTGACCATGCCCTACAAGGTCGCCACGTGGGACGAGATCCCGGACAACGTCAAGGACGCCGACGGCCACTGGTACGGCGACTATTACGGCGTGATGTCGTTCATGGTGAACAAGGACCTCGTCAAGAACACGCCGGCCGACTGGTCCGACCTGCTCAAGGAGGAATACAAGGGCCAGGTGGCGCTCGCCGGCGATCCGCGCGCGTCGAACCAGGCCATCCTCGCGGTGCTGGCGGCCGGCATGGCCAATGGCGGCGCGCCGGGCAAGGATTCGGGCGACAAGGGCCTCGCCTACTTCGCCGAGATGAACAAGGCCGGCAACTTCGTCCCCGTGATCGGCAAGGCCGGCACGCTGGCGCAGGGCGCCACCCCGATCGTGGCGATGTGGGACTACAACGCCCTCGCCGGACGTGACACGCTCGCCGGCAACCCGCCGGTCGAGGTCGTCGTGCCCGCCAGCGGCGTCCTGGCCGGTGTCTACGTGCAGGCGATCTCCGCCTATGCGCCGCACCCCAACGCCGCCAAGCTGTGGATGGAGTATCTCTACTCCGACGAAGGCCAGCTCGGCTGGCTCGCCGGCTATTGCCACCCCGCGCGGTTCAACGCCATGGCCAAGGCCGGCAAGATCCCGCAGGAGCTCCTCGACAAGCTGCCGCCGGCGGCCGCCTACGAGAAGGCCGTGTTCCCCTCGCTTGACGAGCAGGCGGCCAACAAAGAAGCCGTGACCAAGGGTTGGGACGCCACCGTCGGCGCCAACGTGCAGTAACATGGCCATCGACCGCCCGCCCCGGGATTGCCCGGGGCGGGTGGACCGCCGCGCCCGCCGCGGCCGGACCCGGAGGGAAGGGCCATGACCGTCGAACCAGCGCCTGCCGCCGCCCCCGCCCGCGATCGCGCCTGGCTGAACTGGTTCGGTTTGGCGCCCTTCGCGCTGTTTGCCATCCTGTTCCTGTTCCTGCCGACTCTGAAGATCGTGCTTGGCGCCTTCCAGCGCCCCGACGGGTCCTTCACGCTCGCCAACATTGCCGCGCTCAACACCGATTCCATCCGCTCGGCCTATCTCGTGTCGATCAAGCTGTCGGTGGTGACCGCGGCGCTCGGCTGTCTCGTCGGCTTCGGCATGGCCGCGGCCGTGACGCTCGGCGGCGTCCCGAAAGCGCTGCGCAGCCCGCTGCTTACCTTTTCCGGCGTCGCCTCGAACTTCGCCGGCGTGCCGCTGGCCTTCGCCTTCCTCGCCACACTCGGCCCGGTCGGGCTGGTCACGCTGTGGCTGCGCAACAATCTCGGCATCGACCTGCGCACGCTCGGCTTCAACCTCCTGTCGTTCTGGGGGCTGACGCTCACCTACCTGTTCTTCCAGATCCCGCTGATGGTGCTGATCGTCACCCCGGCGCTCGACGGGCTGAAGCGGGAGTGGCGCGAGGCCGCCACCGTGCTCGGCGCCACCGGCATGCAATACTGGCGCATGGTGGCGCTGCCGATCCTGTTTCCCACGCTGCTCGGCACCTTCGCGCTGCTGTTTGCCAATTCCTTCGGCGCCGTGGCGACCGCGTTCGCGCTGACCGGCCCGCAATTGAACATCGTGCCGATCAAGCTGTTTGCCCAGATCCGCGGCGACGTGCTCGGCGACCCGCATCTGGGCTATGCGCTCGCCTTCGGCATGATCGTCATCACCGGCATCGCCAACACGATCTACATCTGGCTGCGCACCCGCTCCGAACGGTGGCTCAAATGAACCGACTGTTCGCCTGGGCCGCCTTCCTGTTCGGCGCCCTCTATTTCGCCCTGCCGCTGATCGGCATGACCGAGTTTTCGCTGAAGATGCGCCGCGGCGTCTATTCGCTCGACGCCTACGTCAAGGTGTTCGCCGATCCGCGTTTCCAGGAAACGTTCTCCTATTCGGTGATGATGGCGCTCGCCACCATCGCCTTCGGCGTGTTCCTGGTGGTGCCGACCGCCTACTGGGTCAGGCTGCGCCTGCCCTCGGCGCGGCCGTGGATCGAATTCGTCACCCTGCTGCCGCTCGTCATCCCGGCCATCGTCATCGTCTTCGGCTACATCCGGCTCTACAACACCTCGAGCTGGCTGCCGCTCACCGGCTCGGCCACCGGCACCAACATCCTGCTGATGTTCGGCTATGCCACGCTGGCGCTGCCCTACATGTACCGCTCGGTCGACACGGGCCTGCGCACCATCGACGTCTCGACGCTGACGGAAGCCGCCCAGAGCCTCGGCGCCGGCTGGACGACGATCCTCGCCCGCATCATCCTGCCCAACGTGCTGATCGCCGTGCTCTCGGGGGCGTTCCTCACCTTCGCCATCGTCATCGGCGAATTCACCATGGCCGCGCTCCTCGACCGGCCGGCCTTCGGGCCCTACCTTCAGGTGCTGGGCGCCAACCGCGCCTATGAACCGGCGGCGCTCGCCGTCATCGCGTTCGCCATCACCTGGGCCTGCATGGCCGTCATCCAACTGCTCGCCCGCTTCGCCCCGAAGCCGCCGGCGCCCGTGAAGGAGTAAGTCGTGAGCGAGGCCTTTCTCTCCATCGAGGGCGTGACCAAGTCCTTCGGCAGCCTGCAGGTGGTGCGCGGCGCCGACATATCCATCCGCCGCGGCGAGTTTGTCTCCTTCCTCGGCCCCTCCGGCTGCGGCAAGACCACGATCCTGCGCATGGTCGCCGGCTTCGAGACCCCGACCAGCGGCAGGATCGTCATCGATGGCCGCGACGTGACCGCGCTGAAGCCCAACCAGCGCAACATCGGCATGGTGTTCCAGTCCTATGCGCTGTTTCCCAACCTGACGGTCGCCGGCAACATCGGCTTCGGCCTGAAGGTGCACGGGCATTCGCGGTCCGAGATCGACGAGCGCGTCGACGAGATGCTGAAACTGATCGGCCTGCCGCAGCTCGGCGACCGCTATCCCTGGCAATTGTCCGGCGGACAGCAGCAGCGCGTGGCGCTGGCCCGCGCGCTGGCGCCAAAGCCGCGCGTGCTGCTGCTCGACGAACCGCTGTCGGCGCTCGACGCCAAGATCCGCGTGTCGCTGCGCGAGGAAATCCGCTCGATCCAGAAGGCGCTCGGCATCACCACCATCTTCGTCACCCACGACCAGGAGGAGGCGCTGTCGATGTCCGACCGCGTCATGGTCATGTACGAGGGCCGGATCGAACAGATCGGCACGCCGTTCGAGGTCTACAACCGGCCGGCAACGCGCTTCGTGGCCGATTTCGTCGGCACCCTGTCGACGTTCGAGGCCGTCATCGACGATGCCGCGACAGGTGCGGCCCATGTCGGCAAGGCCCGCCTCACCGGGCTTGTCGTCCCGGCCGGGGCAAAGACGGGCGATCGCATCGCGCTGGCGCTGCGGCCGGAAGCCGTACGCCTGCTCCCGCGTCCGGGCGACGCCGCGCTGACCGGGCGCGTGGAGGCGGTGGAATTCCTCGGCTCGGTGCTCCGGCTACGCATCGTCACCGATGGCATCGACCTGTGGCTGGATGCCTTCAATGACCCGGAGACGCCGCCTCCCGCGGTCGGCGACGAGCGAACGGTGCATTTCGCGCCGGCCAACGTCCTGCCGCTGCGATGATCGGCGCGCTTGAATCCTGTGCCCGTTCGCATTAGGTGACGCCGACCTTCGCGCCGCGCGGCGCATCCAAGCATTCGACCGGAGCCACCCATGACCTACGTCGTCGTCGATAACTGCATCAAGTGCAAGTACATGGACTGCATCGAGGTCTGCCCGGTCGACTGCTTCTACGAAGGCGAGAACATGCTCGTCATTCATCCCGACGAGTGCATCGATTGCGGCGTCTGCGAGCCGGAATGCCCGGCCGAGGCCATCAAGCCCGACACCGAAAAGGGCCTGGAGAAGTGGCTCAAGATCAATGCCGACTACGCCATCGTCTGGCCGAACATCACGGCCAAGAAGGAGCCGCCGGCCGACGCCAAGGACTTCGATGGCGTGGAAGGCAAGTTCGAGAAGTTCTTCTCCGCCGAGCCCGGCGAAGGCGATTGAGGCGGCCCCCGGCGACGCGGCGGCGTTAACCTTGCTTACGCAATGGTTAACCGGCGCAACTTCGCAGGTGCGGGATTACCTTGAAATTTCCACCTTTTCCTGCTAGGTAACGGCTCACGCACCGAAAAGGCGGCGCGTTCAGGCCAAATCCTTCTTTCCAGTCGCGCGTCGGCGCCATCCATTGAGAGGCTATCGTTTCCACCGGACGGGTTGTTCCGGGCTGACAGGGCGTGCGGCGGAGTGAGCCGGACGCTATGCGTGCCCTTCCCGACCGGCGCAAGCCGTGCCCGATGCCGACGCAAGGATTTCGCCGGACGCCGCCGCGTCAACCAGGAGTGAATGCGTATGGCGACCCAGCAGAAGAAGACCGCGCAGCGGCAGGGCTTCAAGACCGGCGAGTACATCGTCTATCCGGCGCACGGCGTCGGGCAGATCGTCGCCATCGAGGAACAGGAAGTCGCCGGCCACAAGCTCGAACTCTTCGTCATCGACTTCCAGAAGGACAAGATGCGGCTGAAGGTTCCCGTCGCCAAGGCGACCGCCATCGGCATGCGCAAGCTGTCGGAAGGCGACTATGTCGAGCGCGCGCTGAAGGTTGTGCAGGGCCGCGCCCGTATCAAGCGCACCATGTGGTCGCGCCGCGCCCAGGAATATGACGCCAAGATCAATTCCGGCGACCTGATCGCCATCTCCGAAGTCGTGCGCGACCTCTATCGCGCCGAGAACCAGCCGGAGCAGTCCTATTCCGAGCGTCAGCTCTACGAGGCCGCGCTCGACCGGATGGCGCGCGAGATCGCCGCGGTCAACCGCATGTCGGAAACCGAGGCGGTGCGGCTGATCGAAGCCAATCTGGCCAAGGGTCCGCGTCGCGGCGCCAAGGCCGACAATGAGGAAGGCGAGCAGTCGGAAGCCGCCTGAGGCTCCCTGCCGCGTGGTAAATCCATAAACCCGGCCTCGCGGCCGGGTTTTTTCATCGGTCGCTGACGATCTTCACCTTCTGCCCGGGCACGACGCGCGCCGTCGCCGGCAGGCCGTTGAGCACGCGGAACAGGTCGAGCTGGCGCTCGACCCCGGCCATCCGCGCCGCCAGCGTTCCCACCGTGTCGCCGGCGCCGACCGTGACCACGCGGATGAACAGCGGCCTGAGCGCCGCCTTTTCGGCCGCGCCGAGGGCACGG